>NZ_JBKVXZ010000024.1:0-46905 GCF_046973065.1 Flintibacter sp.
TCGACGTGCTGGGCTGCGACAACAAGGCCTAATTCGTTTTCTGTACCCCATCTGCGGGGAACGGCAGTATTGCCGTTCCCCGCGTTTTTTGTTTCAGTGAGCGAAAGGGGCTGGCATCGTAACCTGGGATATGGTATGATAAGTATGTATGCCCAATCAGGGCGGTGCCCGCCGACTAAGGAGGACGCACCACAGGTTTCGGCGCATGACCGCGCCTTTTGATATTATCCGAAAGGACCGAATACTATGGCGACCCAAAAGAAGTCCAGCACCAGCCGGAAGACTTCCTCCGCTGGGAAACGAAAAACTACATCGTCCAGCTCATCCCGGAGCAAAAAGCCCGCATCCGGGAAGGGGAGAAGCAGTTCCTCTGCCAATAAACCCTTCCGCCGGGAAGCAGGAGCGGTGATCTGCCTGCTGCTGGCCATCTTCTCCGCCTTTGGCTATTTCCATATGAAGGCGCTGTTCATTGACTTTTTCTGCGGACTGGTCAAGGGGCTGTTTGGCTACGGCTTTTGGCTGGTGCCGCCTGCTTTGCTGCTGGGCAGCTATATCCTGGCCTTCCACCGGGGACGCCCGGTGGCTCTGCGCCTGACATGCGCCTTGTCTCTGCCGGGAGTATTTTCCTGTACCGTTCATGGCCTTTTGAATCCAGTGCTGCCCTGGGATGCCACTCTGCTTAAGACCTTGTGGGCCGGAGGCGAGGCCATGAGAAGCGGCGGCGCCCTGTCGGGTACCGTGGCCCAGGCCTTTGTCCAAGTGTTCAGCAGCATCGGCGCCACCGTGGTCTTTGTGCTGGCCTTCCTGCTTCTGGCTCTTGGGGCCTTTAACCGCACCATTGTGGATGTGGCCGACTGGATCTTCAACCGCCCGGAGTACGAGCCCCAGGAGATCCCGGAGCGTCCCCGCCGTCAGGCTCCCGCACCGGCTGCCAGAGTGGAGATCAAGACTGCTCGGGGCCGATCCGCCGACATCGATATCCCGGTAGAGGATGGACCTCTGGTAGGCAAGGAGCCCCAGCCCACTCCGGCACCGGAGAAGCGCAAGGGCAGCTTCTTTAACCGGATATCCCGGGTGCCTGCTCCCGATCAGCTGCTGAGAGGTACTGCCGACGCCAGCCCGGCACAGCCCGAGGAAACTGTTACGCCGGAACCGGAGCCGGTCAAGACAAAGCCGGAACCTGCGGCCGATCCCATCTTTACCACTCCGCCTCCGCCCGTCCAGCCCGACCCCATCTTTGCCCCAGAGGCTGAGATTGCAGAGCCTGTAAAGGAAACTTCCTTCGCGCCAGAACCTGTCCCCGTTGTGCCTCCTGCCCCGGCTCCCATGGCTATGCCTGAGATCGTCCGGGAGCCCGCTGTGCCCAAGATGACCCAGCAGGAGAGCCAGCAGGCTGCTCAGGAGGTCTCCGCCCATATCCAGCAGGGACTCTCTCAGCAGACGCCTCCTTACCAATACCCGCCCCTGGAACTGCTCCAGGAGGGAAAGGGAGAGCTGGGGGGAGAGGCCCTGGGCGAGCTCAGTGCCAACCGTCAGCGGCTCAGTGATACCATCCACTCCTTCGGCATCGACGCCAACATTGTCAACGTGGTGCGCGGCCCCTCGGTTACCCGGTATGAGCTGGAGCTGGACCAGGGCGTGCGCCTCAACAAGCTAACCAATCTGGCCGACGATATCGCCCTGGCTCTGGGTGCTACAGGTGTGCGCATCGCCCCCATCCCCGACAAGATCTCGGTGGTAGGCATCGAAGTGCCCAACAAGGTGGTTTCTCCCGTGTCCATTCACTCGGTCATCGCCTCCCAGGCCTTCAGCGGCAGCAAATCCAAGGTATCCTTTGCCGTAGGTAAGGACATCAGCGGACAAGCTATCGTAGGGGACATTGGAAAGCTTCCTCACTTGCTCATCGCTGGTACCACTGGCTCCGGTAAGTCGGTGTGTACCAACTCCCTGATTATTTCCCTCCTTTATAAAGCCAGCCCCGAAGAGGTTCGTCTCATCATGGTGGACCCGAAAATGGTAGAGCTGGGCATTTACAACGGCATTCCCCATCTGCTGATTCCCGTGGTCACCGACCCCAAAAAGGCGGCCGGAGCCCTGCAGTGGGCGGTCACTGAGATGATGAAGCGCTACCGCACCTTCTCTGAGGTGGGCGTGCGCAAGCTGGAGGAGTACAACGCCCTGGCCGCCAAGACCGAGGGCATGGAAAAAATGCCCTCCATCGTAGTAGTCATCGATGAGTTGGCCGATCTGATGCTGGTGGCGGCCAAAGAGGTGGAAGAATCCATCTGCCGTGTGGCTCAGATGGGCCGTGCCGCCGGGATGCACCTGGTCATCGCCACCCAGCGTCCCTCTGCCGACGTGATTACCGGCCTCATGAAGGCCAACATCCCCAGCCGCATCGCCTTCGCCGTGGCCTCCGCCATGGAGTCCCGCATTATCCTGGATACCCAGGGCGCAGAAAAACTGGTGGGCCGGGGCGATATGCTCTTTGCTCCGCTGGGCAGCGGCAAGCCTACTCGAGTCCAGGGTTGTTTTATCTCCGACGGTGAAGTAGCCTCGGTGGTAGACTTTGTCAAGAAGAACAGCGGTGCGGCCCAGTATGACGATCAGGTCATGCAGGAGATCGAGCATCACGCCGCTGAGAAGGACAAGGGCGCCAAGGGCGTGGGCGGCTCCAATCCCATGGAAAACGGGGATGAGGAGTATGACGAGCTCATCAATGCCGCCGCCGAGGTGGTGGTGGAGACCGGGCAGGCATCGGTGTCCATGCTCCAGCGGCGGCTGAAGCTGGGCTATGCCCGAGCTGCCCGACTGGTGGACCAGTTGGAGGAAAAGGGCATCGTGGGTCCCTTCGAGGGCTCCAAGGCCCGGCAGCTGCTCATTACCAAGGAGCAGTGGCAGGAGATGAAGTACCGCCAGGGCATTGTCTCGGATGCCCCGGGCGGTGCGCCGGAACCGCCTGCTCCTGCGCCTGCTATACCCACACCCGCCCAGGATGCTCCGCCCTTTGACCTTGACGATGGGGTGGATCGGGCTCAGGAGGATACCTTCTAACATCAACAAAGTGGCATTGCCACTTTGTTGAGTGGAGCTGAACCCAAGATGAGCCTCGATTCCTAGCGGAAAAGTCGGCCCATCTTGGGGGAGAAGTGTCATTTCCGACGCGCATGTCGCCGGAAATGACGGATTTTGTTTTATTCTGCCGCTTCCGGCGGC
Organism: Flintibacter sp.; assembly: GCF_046973065.1. Taxonomy (NCBI): domain Bacteria; kingdom Bacillati; phylum Bacillota; class Clostridia; order Eubacteriales; genus Flintibacter; species Flintibacter sp. Next base: position 3,217 of record NZ_JBKVXZ010000024.1, read on the forward strand.
AGAACTCCTTGCAGGAGGGCTTTGTCTATGACCTGTCACGTTCCCCGTCTGCTGCTGGCCGCTCCGCCAGCGGCAGCGGTAAACCACCTCACCTGCGCTCTGCTGCGGGTGCTGGAGCGCCGGGGGCTTGCTCCCTGCGCCTTCAAGTGCGGGCCGGACTACATCGACCCCATGTTTCACCGCAGCGTGTTGGGGCTGCCCAGCCGAAATCTGGACCTGTTTTTTTCCTCTCCCGATGAAGTGCGGCGCAATCTGGCTCTGGGAGCTCAGGGCCGGGGCGCGGCAGTCATCGAGGGTGTTATGGGCTATTATGATGGGGTAGGAGGGGGCGAGCGGGCCAGCAGCTGGCACGTGGCCCAGGTTACCCAAACCCCGACCATTTTGGTGGCGGAGCCGAAAGGCTCCGCCCTTACCCTGGCGGCGGTCCTGCAGGGACTTGCCCGGTTCCGTCAGCCCAGCCAGGTGGCGGGGGTGCTCCTCAATGGGACCACTCCTGCCATGGCTGCCCGGCTCAGCCAGGACATCCAGCGGGAAACCGGGCTGCCCATGTTAGGCTGTCTGCCCCGGCTGCCTGAGTGCTCTATCCCCAGCCGCCACCTGGGACTCTATACCCCGGGGGAGATCCAGGACCTGGGAGAGCGGGTGGAGAAGCTGGCGGATGCTTTAGAACAATACGCCGACGTAGACCGATTGCTGGAGCTTGCACAGTCCGCGCCACCTTTGGAGATTCCGGAAGAGCAGGAGGCACTAGAGGTGCCTGCCGGGATACTGGCAGTAGCTTGGGACGAAGCTTTCTGCTTCTACTACCAGGAGAATCTGGAACTCTTAAAGCGCTGCGGCCTAGCTATCGTAAAGTTTAGTCCCTTGTCAGATAAACAGCTTCCGGAGGGTACCTGCGGGGTCTATCTGGGGGGCGGCTATCCAGAGCTGTATGCCCAAATGCTCAGCGAAAATGTCTCTATGAGGAAGGCTCTGCGTGAAGCTGCCGAGGCGGACATGCCTATTTTAGCCGAGTGCGGAGGATTCCTCTACTTGCAGCAGACCCTGGAGGATTCCCAGGGCAAGGCCTGGCCCATGGCTGGAATTTTGGAGGGAGCCGGATACCGAACCGGGCAGCTGCAGCGCTTTGGATATGTGACGCTGCACTCCCAGGAGGACAGTGCCTATCTGCGCTCTGGGGAGACCGTGGCCGCCCACGAGTTTCACCGCTGGGACTGTACCCGGAACGGACAAGCCTGTCTGGCTCAAAAGCCGGAGAGTGAGAAACACTGGAATTGCATGATTAGTAAGGGGAATCTGTTTGCCGGATTTCCTCACTTATATCTGCCGTCCTGCCCCCAAGTGGCCCGGCGGTTTTCCGACGCCTGCCGCCGGTGGAAGGAGAGATGATTATGGAGCTGGAAGAACTGCTGGCTGCCATTACCCCGGCGGATCAAAGCGCCATGGAGGGCTGCCGGAAAAACTGGGATGCCATTGCCAAGCCGCTCAACGGCTTAGGCCATCTGGAGGAGATGCTGGTGCGGGTAGCAGGGGCTACCGGAAAAACAGATCTGTCCCTGGGTGCTAAGGCAGTGGCCATATTCTGTGCCGACAATGGGGTTGTAGCCCAGGGAGTGACCCAGACCGGGCAGGAGGTCACCTTGGCGGTGGCCAAAGCTTTAGGCGAGGGGTGTTCCTCGGTGTGCCACATGGCCCGGGTAGCGGGAGCGAAGGTAGTCCCAGTGGATGTGGGTATACTGGCCCATGCCCCTGTGCCCGGAGTGCGGGATTTATCTGTCCGCCCAGGTACTGCCGACATGACAAAAGGTCCCGCCATGAGCCGGGAAGAGGCCCAGACTGCCCTGATGGCCGGGGCACAGATCGCCATGGAGCTGGATGACCAGGATATCGCCCTGCTGGCGGCGGGGGAGATGGGCATCGGCAACACCACCACCACCGCAGCGGTGACCAGCGTGCTGCTGGATCTTCCCCCCTCGGTGACCGCTGGGCGTGGGGCGGGTCTGTCTGACGCCGGCCTGGTGCACAAGGTGACGGTCATCCAGCGGGCCTTGGTACAGAACCAACCAAACCGAAAAGATCCTCTGGATGCTTTAAGTAAAGTGGGCGGGCTTGACATCGCTGCTATGACAGGGTTCTACCTGGGAGCAGCGGCTCGAAATCGGCCGGTGCTGCTGGACGGAGCCATCTCCTGTGCGGCGGCTCTGCTGGCGGTGCGCCTGTGCCCCAACGCCCGAAAGGCCATGCTGGCCAGCCACCGTCCTGCGGAGCCCTGCGGGCAGCTTCTGCTCCAGGAATTGGGGCTGGAGCCGGTTCTGGATGCTGGGCTCCACCTGGGCGAGGGCACCGGCGCAGTGGCGGCCATGCCGCTGCTGGACATGGCCCTGTCTGTGTATCAGAATATGTCCACCTTCGACCATATGGGGATCGAGGCCTATCAGCCTGACGGCCGGGCGGTGTCCGGCCCTGCCCGAGCGGGGGTAACCCCCTGAGGGCCCTGGTTCTGGGGGGCTCTGCCTGCGGGAAGAGCAGCTGGGCGGAAGATCTGGCCTGCCGTCTGGGCGGTCCCCTGATCTATCTGGCCACCATGGAACCCTGGGGACAGGATGGAGCGGAGCGTATCGCCCGCCACCGCCAGGCCCGTGCAGGCAAAGGGTTTACGACCTTGGAACAGCCCCGGAATTTGGAGACCTGTTCCATTCCGTCTCAAGCCACTGTTTTGCTAGAGGACCTGGGCAATCTGGTGGCCAACGAGGTATTTTCCGGCAAAGCCGTGGACAAAGACGCTGCTTTGGCGGCGTTAGAACGGGGTCTGACTGCGTTGGAGCACAAAGCGGAGCACCTGGTGGTGGTGGGCAACGATCTCTTCCGGGACGGGGAGGACTACCCACCGGAGACCATGGCCTATCTGGAGGTGCTCTCCCAGGTTCAGACCAATTTATCAAAACGCTATGACCTGGTGGCCGAGCTGGTGTGCGGTATCCCGGTTATTTGGAAGGGGGAGATGGTATGAAGTGGCTGCGTGCGGTGGGCATGTCTTTTGCCCTCTACTCCCGGGTGCCCATGCCGCCTCTGGATTGGGAGAGCGAGAGCCGCCGTCTCACACTGTACGTCTTTCCCCTGATAGGTCTGGCGGTGAGCGCAGCCTCGGCCGTCTGGCTGGCCCTGTGTTGGGCTCTGGAGCTGGGTACCGTCCTGCGGGCGGTGGGGATGACTCTGCTGCCTATTCTGGTCACCGGAGGCATCCACATGGACGGCTTCTGCGATGTATGCGACGCCCTGGCCTCCCACCAGAGTCGAGAGCGGAAGCTGGAGATTTTGAAGGACTCCCGGGTGGGAGCTTTTGCCGTTTTGGGCTGTGTGTGCTATCTGTTGGCCTTGTTTGGCTTATGGTGTGAAGTAAAATTCCCTGATATAAATACCCTGGGTGCGGTATGTCTGCTGCCGCTCTACAGCCGGTGCCTGTCGGGATGGGGAGCCTTGCGTCTGCCTAACGCCCGGGGAGAGGGGATGCTCTCGGCGGTAACCGGGACGGGCTTCCCCTGGAGCCTGGTACTGGGCGCTTTGCTGTGCGTGCTGGCCTTGGGGGCGTTGAACCCCTGGTATCTGCTGTCGGCGGCAGCGGGACTGGCCGTCTACTTCTACTACAAACGTACCGCCCTTAAGGAGTTCGGCGGAGTAACCGGCGATTTGGCGGGGTGGTTTTTGCAGCTGTGTGAGCTGGGGTGTCTGGCGGGCCTGGTATTGGCGCAGCGTCTGGAGGCGGTGTTATGATTTTGATTATCGGCGGCCGGGGCGCAGGCAAGCGGGAGTTTGCCACGACCTTGGGCTGTGACCCGGGAAAAACCTTGCCCGCCCTCCATAAGCTGGAGCCTCTGCCCCATCTGAAAGAGCTGCTGAACTATGAGGCGGTGATCTGCGACGAGGTAGGCTGCGGAGTGGTACCGATGGAGCGCCATGACCGGGAGCGCCGGGAGGCCATCGGACGGCTGTGCTGTCAGCTGGCCCAAGAGGCCCAGGCCGTATACCGTCTCCAGTGCGGTCTGGCCATGCGGCTGAAATAAAGAAAGGAAAAGGAGCCAACCATGGAATTCGTTCTCATCCGGCACAGTCTGACGCCGGGTAATTTGGAAAAACAATATGTCGGGTCCACGGACCAGCCATTGGCCCCAGAGGGAGAGGCGCTGGCCCGGGAGCGCCGGGAGCGCATGCCGGAGGTGGACGGCATTTGGGTGTCTCCTTTGAAGCGCTGCCGCCAGACGGCGGAGCTCCTGTTTCCCGGTATGGAGCAGCGCATCGTTCCGGACCTTCAGGAGTGTGACTTCGGGGACTATGAGTGCAAGACCTGGGAGGAGCTGAAGGACGAGGAAATCTACCGCGCCTGGATCGGTGGAGACATGACCATCACTTTCCCCCATGGGGAGTCCATGGAGCACTTCATTGCCCGCTGCCGCCGGGGCATCCAGACCGTGGCCCAGGAGGCCAAGGCTCTGGGATTGGAGCGTCCAGCCATCGTGGCCCACGGAGGTACTTGGCTGGTGGTGATGGGGACCTTCGGCCGTCCGGAGCGCAAGCTCTACGACTGGCAGGTGAAAAACTGCGGAGGCTTCCGAGTGTCTGTGCAGGAAAATCCCTTTACCCTCAAATTATTAGAGGAGCTTTAAACCATGGCACATTTCTTCTGGACGGTCCTGCTGCCCGCTGCGGCTCTGGATTTGCTGCTGGGGGATCCCCACTGGATGCCTCACCCGGTGCGGTGGATGGGAGGGACCATCTCTGTGCTGGAGAGACTGCTCCGGCGCATCTTTCCGAAGACCCCAGCATGGGAACGTGGGGCCGGAATCATTCTGGCTATGGCTCTGCCCATCCTGTTTGGCAGCGGCAGCGCCCTGATTTTATGGGTTTTGGACCAAGTATCGCCGTGGCTTAGCTGGGTAGTACAGCTGTGGTTTACCTACCAGCTGCTGGCCGCCCGGTCCCTTCAAAAAGAGAGTATGGCGGTCTGCTATCCCTTAAAAAAGCACGATCTGAAGGGGGCACGACAGGCGGTGTCCCGCATTGTAGGTCGGGATACCCAGACCCTGGATGAGACCGGGGTGGCCAAGGCGGCGGTAGAGACGGTGGCGGAGAACACCTGTGACGGAGTGACCGCCCCGCTGGTCTTTCTCTTTCTGGGGGGACTGCCTGCTGGAATGGCCTACAAGGCAGTGAGTACCCTGGACTCCATGGTAGGCTACAAAAATGAGAAGTACCGCTGGTTTGGCTGGGCCTCCGCCCGGCTGGACGATGTGTTAAACTTTATTCCTGCCCGGCTGTCCGGGCTTTTGATGTGTCTCGGGGCGGCTCTGCTGCCCGGCTGCTCTGGCCGACGGGCCTGGAGCATCTTTTGGCGGGACCGGCGGAAGCATGCCTCCCCCAATTCCGCTCACACCGAGGCCGCCTGCGCGGGAGCCCTTGAAGTGCAACTGGCAGGGGACGCCAGCTATTTTGGCAAGGTAGTCCACAAGCCCACCCTGGGCGATCCGATCCGCCCGGTAGAGCCGGAGGACATTCCCAGGGCCTGCTGGCTGATGTACGCCACGGCAGCGCTGTTTTTGCTGCTTTTTGCCGGGCTTTCTATATGGTTGTAAGGGGTGAGAAGTGATGGAACAGATCGTTCACGGGGGAGATGTATACGGCGGCAATGCTGGACTGCTGGACTTCTCCGTCTGTCTGAATCCCGCCGGAGCACCCAAGGCGGTCCTGCGCGCCGCCCAGGAGGGGGTCCTGCGCCAGGGCTATCCCGACCCCCAGTGCCGGGGACTGGTCCGTGCCGCCGCCCAGCGGGACGGGGTGGAGGAAGACATGGTGCTGTGGGGCAACGGCTGCGCCGACCTTATTGACCGCTTTGCCCTGAGCCTGAGACCGAAGAAAGCAATTCTCCTTGCCCCTACTTTTGGAGAATACCATCGGGCGCTGGAGGGAGTGGACTGCCAGATAGAGGAGGTGCACCTCTCCCGGAAGAATGGATTTGTTCCCGATCAGGTCCTGCTGGAGGCCATCGTCCCCGGGGTGGAGCTGGTGTTCCTCTGCGACCCCAACAATCCCACCGGGCGGCTGATGGAGGAAGAACTTTTATATCAGATCTTGGCCCGCTGCCGTCAGGTGGGAGCCATGCTGGCGGTGGACCAGTGCTTTCTGGAGCTCACCGCCGCCCGGCCTGCCCGCTTGACCGACCAGTTGGCGGGAGGAAACCTGATTTTGTTCCGGGCATTGACAAAAAGCTATGCTCTGGCCGGGCTGCGCCTGGGCTATTGTCTGTGCGGAGATCGGGCGTTGCTGGAGCAGATGGCCCGCATCTTACAGCCCTGGCCGGTATCGATCCCAGCACAGATAGCAGGGGAATGTGCTTTACAGTCATTTCCCCGCTGGCCTTTTACATGTTTTCCTGAGATCGAGAGAGAACGGGACAGACTGCAAGCCGCCTTGGAGGAACTGGGGCTTTGGGTGTGCCCGTCGGAGAGCTGTTTTCTGCTCTTTTGCGGCCCGGAGGACCTGGGGAAGCGCTTGCGGGAAAACGGTATTCTGGTGCGGGATTGCGCCAATTACGCCGGCCTGGGGCCGGGGTGGTACCGGGCGGGACTTCGTACCCCGGAGGAAAACGGGCGGCTGATCGCCGTATTGAGCACGCTGCTGAGAGGAGAATAACATGCCGGCAAAATCTATTATGATCCAAGGCACCATGTCCAACGCGGGCAAAAGCGTATTGGCGGCGGGACTGTGCCGCATCTTTCGCCAGGACGGCTACAAGGTAGCCCCCTTTAAAAGCCAGAATATGGCCCTCAACAGCTTCATTACCGCCCAGGGCCTGGAGATGGGCCGGGCTCAGGTGATGCAGGCAGAGGCGGCGGGGGTGGAGCCCACCGTGGAGATGAATCCCATCCTCTTAAAACCCACCAGCGACGTGGGCAGTCAGGTCATTGTGAACGGCCGGGCGGTGGGCAACCTCACCGCCTCGGAGTACTTTCGGCAAAAAAGCCAGCTCATCCCCCAGGTGATGGAGGCCTACCACACGCTGGAGGAGCAGTATGACATCATCGTGCTGGAGGGGGCCGGGAGCCCGGCGGAAATCAATTTGAAGTCCCAGGACATCGTCAACATGGGGCTGGCCCGGATGGTGGGGGCTCCCGTGCTGCTGGCGGGGGATATCGACCGGGGCGGGGTGTTTGCCGCTCTGTACGGCACCATGGCCCTGCTGGAGGCGGAGGAGCGCCCCTATGTGAAGGGGACCATCATCAATAAGTTCCGTGGGGATGTGGAGCTGCTCCGTCCCGGCCTTCAACAGCTGGAGGAGCTTTGCAAAGTCCCCGTCGTGGGCGTGGTGCCTTGGATGAATCTGGACCTGGACGAGGAGGACAGCCTGTCCTCCCGGTTGGGCGCCCAGGGCGGTAAGGCACCTTTGGATGTGGCAGTCATCCGCCTGCCCCGCATCTCCAACTTTACCGACTTTGATCCTCTCCAGCGCCACCCGGCGGTGGGCCTGCGGTACGTGGACCGGGCAGAGGAGCTTGGACGGCCCGACCTGGTGATCCTGCCGGGCACTAAAAGCACCCTGGCCGATCTCCGCTGGCTGCGCCAGTGTGGTCTGGAGGCGGCCATTTTGAAGCTGGCCAGTCGGGGAACCCCGGTCATGGGCATATGCGGAGGCTATCAGATGCTGGGCCGGAAGCTCTCCGATCCATTAGGCGCAGAGGGCGGCGGCTCCATGGACGGCATGGGCCTGCTGGATACCACCACGGTCTTTTCCTCTGAAAAAACCACCACCCGCACAACCTGCCTCTTCCCAGAGTGCCGTGGGTTGCTTGCCTCACTCTCCGGGTGTCCTCTGGAGGGGTACGAGATCCACATGGGCCAGAGCGAGGCGCTCTTTACGGTGTCCGGTTCGGTGCTGGGTACCTACCTCCACGGTCTGCTGGATTCGCCCCAGCTGGTGGAGCGGCTTGTCTGCCTGCTGATGGAGGAAAAGGGGCTCCACTGGGACGGGGAGGCCCCCAAGGAAACCCTTTGGAGCTATAAGCAGCGCCAATATGACAAACTGGCCCAGACCCTGCGTGAGAGCCTGGACCTGAAGAAAATCTATGAAATCGTGGAGCGAGGGGTGTGAGCGCATGATTTACAGCTGTACCAATGAGGAGTGCCTCTGGTTCGGGGAGGGAGACACCCTGCCCGATGCCTGCCCCCGCTGCGGCCAGGCCCTAAAGGAACGCTGGGAGGAGGAATTGACCGGAGACGAGTGGTGCCGCCTGGGGCTCTATTGGACGGAGGAGGAGCCCGCTGATGACGAGAAAGCGTTGGCCTGCTTTCGCCGCTCTGCCAGTTTGGGCAGCGGCTGGGGTACCTGCAACCTGGGACTTTGCATGGAGCAGGGCATCGGGATCCAACCTGATCTTCGACAGGCGGTTTGGCTTTACAAGCAGGCGGTGGAGATGGGCAGCGTGGCCGCTCTGTGTAATTTGGGAGTCTGTCTGGAGCAGGGTATCGGCACGCCCCAGGACCCGGCGGGCGCCGCTTCTTTGTATCTGGCGGCGGCGGAACACGGCTCCGCCCGGGGCCAGCGGATGCTGGCCCACTGTCTGGAGGACGGGATCGGCGTTGACCAGGACCACGCCAAAGCGGTGGAGTGGCTGCGCACAGCCGCCCTTCAGGGGGAGGCTCCCGCTCAGACGGCCCTGGCCAAGCACTATGAGTTCGGCGTAGGCACCGAGCAGGACAAGGAACTGACGGTGCGCTGGTACGAGAAAGCTGTTCAGGGAGGCGACCCGGAGGGCATGTGCTGCCTTGGGTGGCTCAAGCAGACCGGCAAATGGGTGGACTCCGACCCGGCAGGTGCGGTGGAGCTCTACCGCCAGGCGGCCCAGATGGGCGCCACCCGGGGCATGGTACAGCTGGGTGACTGCCTGATGGATGGAATCGGCGTGGCTGCCGCTCCGGATCTGGCCGTGGAGTGGTATAAAAAGGCGGCCAAGGAGGGGGACCGGGAGGCTATGTTCTCCCTGGGACTGAGCTATGAACTGGGCCAGGGCGTGGAGCAGGATTACACCAACGCCGCGCTCTGGTATGAGCGGTCCGCCCAGCTGGGCAGCAGCGCGGGGATGAACAACTTTGCCGAGCTGCTGGCCAAGGGCCGCGGCGTGCCCAAAGACCTGGGCAAGGCCATGGAGTGGTACCGCAAGGCCGCTGAGCTTGGAAATGTATACGCCGTCTACAACATGGGCTGGTATCTGGAGAAGGCCGGAAATCTGGACAAAGCACGGACCTGCTATGAGCAGGCCAAAGAGCAGAACATGGACAGCGCCTACTGGTCTCTGGGCCGGATGTATGAGGAAGGGTTGGGGGTAGAGCAGGACCTGAAGCAGGCCTACACCCTCTATCGGCAGGGAGCCAAACAGGGCAATGTGAACTGCATCTGCCGCCTGGTGCGGTGTCTGGCCCAGGGGATAGGGAACCGGCAGGACTTGGCCCGGGCCCAGAAACTGGGCTCGGAGCTGCTGGCGGAAGAGCTGTCTCCCCAGGTGCTGGACAACTACGGCTGCCGGGATGAACTGGTCATGCTCCTGGATATCATGAATGAGATCAAAGAGTAAAAAAATCCGTGAGTGGTGTCACTCACGGAATTTTTATTTGTAGAGAAAGCGCTCCTGCAAGGAGTTCCGTCGCCCGCAGGCGACGGAATAAAGTGAAATCTCGTCATTTCCGGCGACATGCGCGTCAGAAATGACACTTCTCACGAAAGATTTGCCGACAATTTCGGAAGAAATCGAGGCAAAGCTTTCGTGCATCCAGTGTCGAACCAGTGACTATGTCACTGGTTCGAGTTATCCTGCCAGGCTTTGCATACATCGATCCAGCCCCGGCTGTGGGAGTACTCCTCCAGCTCTTTGCAGGTGAGCTCGATGGCGGAGTTGGAGCTGCCTGCGGCGGGGAATACCGTGTCAAAGCGCTGGAGAGACACGTCCAGGTAGGTCTCCACTCCTTCCGGGTTGGCGAAGGGACACACGCCGCCCACGGCGTGGCCGGTCATCTCCACGGCCTGCTCCGGGGTAAGCATCTTGGCCTTGGTGTGGAACAGACCCTTGTACTTGCTGTTGTCCACCTTGGCATCTCCCGCGGCCACGATAAGCACGCACTTGCCGTCCACCAGGAAGGAGAGGGTCTTGGCGATCCGGGCGGGGATCACGCCCACCGCCTGGGCGGCCAGTTCCACCGTGGCGCTGGAGACGGGGAATTCCAGAATATCGCCCTCTCGGCCCAACTCCTTAAAGTAGGCCCGCACCCGCTCGATGGACATCGCTCAGCCCTCCAGCTTCTTGGCGGTCTTGGCCAGGAAGCGCTCGTCGGTGACAATGAAGCGCTGGTGGGTACCGTGGCCGATCATGCCCTTTTCGTCGTAGGCGGCGACCTTCAGCTCAATGCGCTTGCCGTCCACCTCGGTGACCTCGCTCTCAGCCCACACCTTGATGCCGATGGGGGAGGCGGAGTCGTGGCTCACGTCCAGCTTGGTGCCCACGGTGCTCTCGCCGGGGGCCAGGTAGGGGGCGATGGAGGTCCAGGCGGCCTTCTCCATCAGAGCGGTCATAAAGGGGGTGCCGAATACAGGCAGAGCGCCGGAGCAGGCGGCCTGGGCGGTGTTCTTCTCGCTGACCACGTCTTCGGCGCGGCCCTTGATTCCAACTTCCACGGACATAATTCTCAGTTCTCCTTTGTGGGAAAATTTTTACTCCGTCATTTTACTCCATGTTCCGGGAAAAATCCAGCCCTAGTCTTCGATTTCGTAGAGAGTGGTGAGCAGGACCCAGTTCTGTGGGAAGGGGCGCATCAGGTTCCAGTAGCTCACCCCGTAGAGCCCCCGTCTGTGGGCCAGTTCCAGCTTGGCGCGTATGCTCCGGGCGTCCTCAAACCAAACCTCGTGCTCCTGGCCATCCCCATCCACATACCGAAACCAGGGGGACTGGGCGGCGGAGTCAAAGCGGATGGCGGCATAGTGTTTCTGAGCCAGAGCGATGGCCTGCTGGTTGGAAATAGACCGGGCTATGGTACCCTTTTGATAGGGTACCTTCCAGTCGTAGCCGTAGTTGGGTATGCCCATCCAGATTTTTTCCCTCGGGATTTCGCTCAAAGCGTAGTCTACCACCCGGGTGACCTGATCGAGGGGGGCCACCGCCATGGGAGGCCCATAAGTATAGCCCCACTCGTAGGTCATAAGGAACACATAGTCCGCCGCCGCGCCCAGAAGGCGGTAGTTGTGTCCCTGATAGAAGTCGCCCTTCTGGTCTGCACTGGTCTTGGGCACCAGGGCTACCATGACCGGGATCCCCAGGGGGGCGAAACTCTCCCGCAGATTGGCGATAAACTCCGGGTAGCGGTTGGCGTCCTCAGGGAGGATAAACTCAAAGTCTACATCCACCCCTTGGTAGCCTTTGCGCCGCACCGTCTCCACCAGAGCCGCGATCAGCCGGTTCTGGGCCTGGAGGTCGGTAAAGACCGCGTGGGAGAGCTGGTTTGAGAAGGTACCAGCGGCGGTGAGGGTGGACAGGTGGAGCCAGGGCCGCACCCCCACGGACTTGGCCGCGGAGATCAAAGCGGTGTCGTTTAAGGCGATCAGCTCGCCCTGGGGGGTAAATCCGTAGGTAAAAGGAGCCAGGTCGGAGATGCAGGGCAGGGTAGAGCGGAGCAGCCCCGGGTCAATGTCAGGCTTTGCGTAACCACCGGCCACCAGCTTGCCCAGAGGAGTCTGACGGTAGGAGAGGACCAGTTCCTGGCCGGGGTAGATGGTGCTGCCGCCGCCCAGGCCGGGGTTTCGCTGCCACAGCTGACGCACGGTCAGGCCATGGGCGCGGGCAATGGAGGACAGGGTATCTCCGGCACGGACCCGATACATCTGCTTGGGGTAGCGTACCACCAGGGTCTGACCCACGGATAACCGCGCCGGGTCGGGTGGATCATTGTCCTCCAGCAGCCGGGCCATGGAAACACCATACTGCTGTGCAATGGAGTAGAGGGTATCCCCAGGATGGACCACATGGATATCCATCGGCGCGCCTCCTTAATTCAGGGTGACAAAGTCGTCTTTGGCGTAGCCGATGGTCCCCGCATAGTTTACCAGATACCAGCCTCCGGACTGGTTGAGGATGGTAAGAGGGGAGCCATCGGGAGCCTGGGCCAGGATGGGAGCCTCCAGGTCGGGGCGGGCGCGGATGTTCAGCACCCCCCAGTCCACATCCACCCGGCCCAAGCGGCTGGTGGAGGGATCCAGGAAGGGGATGTCGAAGAAGTCGCACAGGGACATGACCAGATTCTTGGCTACCGCGTCCAGATTCTGCTTGATCCAGGCTACGTCCTCTTGGTTATCGTGGTAGCCCAGCTCCAGAAAGACTGCCGGAGCCCGCACCCGGCGCACCTCGCCGATGGAGGTAGTGGCCTCGGCACGAACCAGGTTGGGCAGAGGATAGATGCTCTTTAAGTTGTTGGCGATGATGGTGGCCGCCCGCTGCCCCTCCTGGCTGCCGGGGTAGTAGAAAACAATGATACCCCGGGCGCTGCCGTACTTGCCCTCTGGGGCAGCGTTGGAGTGGAGGGCCAGGTGCAGGTCATAGTTGCCCGCGTTGGAGGCGGCGATGGAGGACACCGCGGTCATCTCCGGGGTATTGCGGGAGTAGCGGATACCTGAGGCGTTGAGATAGGGCACCATTTTGTCGGCCAGCAGATTCATGTACTGTTCTTCGGTGCCGCCGTTGACATAGTAGTTTTTCTCCTGGGTGGAGGGAGAGAGATAGATAATAGGCATAAGGGATTACCTCCTGTTTTTCTCATGCTATGTGAGCAAAAGGGGAGAGGTTCCCTGAAAATTTTTCTTCTTAACCACGAACCTCCCGCCGGAAAATCCGTCTAGAAGGGTAGAGGGACCCAACAAGTATGGGAGGGATTTTACATGAAACGAATGCTTGCCTTGCTTATGACCCTGATGCTCCTTACCGGATTGTGTGCCTGCGGCGCCGGAAGCAGCGGAGCCAGCGGAGACACTGCCGCCTCGTCCAGCGGCGGGGCCACTAATGAGATGACCGGGACAGACTCCGGTTGGAGCAACGGGAGTACCCAGGACGCATCGGAGGAGTCGGAGGGCCAGAGCAGTGCCTCAGTCTACCAGGACGCCAAGCTCATCCGCCGGGCCTATCTTCAGGTCCAGACCGAGACCTTTGATCAGGCGGTGGAGTCGCTGGAGAAGATGGTGGCCGAGTGCGGCGGCTACTTCCAGAGCGCCAGCGTGGAGGGCGGCAGCCTGCGCAACCAGAACGCCACACGGTGGGGCAACTACACCATCCGTCTGCCCCAGGAGCAGTTTGATACCTTCCTGGGCCGCACCGGGGAACTGGGCTACGTGACCAGCCAGAGCGAGAAGAGCGAAAACGTAAGCCAGCAGTACTACGACACGGAGGCTCGCCTGAAGGCCCAGCGTACCAAGCAGGAGCGGCTGCTCTCCCTGCTGGAGAAGGCGGACAGTATGGAGACCATCGTGGCCCTGGAGGATGCCCTGAGCGAGGTAGAGTACGAGATCGAGAGCCTCACCACCTCTCTCAATGAATACGACAGTCTCATTAGCTACTCCACCATTGAGCTCACTCTGGATGAGGTCAAGACCATCACCACCACCCCCGGGGAGCGGGACAGTTTAGGCGCGCGCATGGCGGCCGGCGTTCAGTCCAGCTTCCGGGGCCTCATCAATGGCAGTAAGGAACTGCTGGTGATGCTGTCCTACAACCTGGTGCTGGTCCTGGTGCTCATCGTGATCGCCGTGGCTGCTGTGGTGATTCTTCGGAAGAAGGGATTGATCTCCTGGAAAAGAAAGGGCCCAGGCGACGGTCCTGGAACTCCAACAGTATAAAACACATTATTTTGGCCCGCCGGAACCATCCGGCGGGCCATTTTCTCTCCCAAAAAGGAAAATAGGGGTTGACAAAGCGAGGGTACAGCTGTAACCTGTAAATGGGTTACAGCTGTACCCTGTTTGTTAGGAGGTCATATTGGATGAAAGAATTGGCGGCAAAGATCTCGTCTTCCGAGCTGGAGGTGCTGGAGGTACTGTGGCGCTCGGCGGAACCCATGCCCATCGCGGCCATCCGCGCTGCTCTGGAGGAGACCCACAGCTGGGACGCTTCCACGGTAAAGACGCTGCTGCGCCGGCTGCGGGAGAAGGGGGCGGTGGACTGCGAAAAGCGGGACGTGTTCTACTATTGGCCGCTGCTGGGCCGTAAGGATTACCAGCGCTGGTCCACCCAGTCCTTTTTGCAGAGGGTCTATCAGGGCAGCGCCCGGGATCTGGTGGCGGGACTGGTGGAGTGCTGTCCCCTAAGTTCCGAGGATCTGAGTGAGCTGCGGGGCATTTTGTACCCCGACGAAGGCCATGGATAAGCTGTTGGTGCTGGGCAGCGTGTCCCTGTCCGGGACGCTGCTGGCGGGCGTGACCGCCCTCATCTGCCGGGGATTAAAAGGAAAGATCTCTGCCCGGGCGGTCTATGTCCTGTGGATCTTGGTGCTGCTGCGCTTTTTGTGTCCCTGGACCACCTCCCACAGCCTGCTCAACCAGGCGGTGGAGGCACCTCAGGAGTCGTGGACCCTGACCGTCCCAGAGCAAACGGGAAGCCCCGCGGCGGAGCCTGTATCGCCCCGCACATCTCCTGTGACCACAGAAGCCCTTTTGTGGGCGGTGTGGCTGACTGGAGCCGGAGTGATACTGGCGGTGCGGGGAGTAAGCTATGCCCGGTTTTCCCAGAGCGTCCTGCGCCGTGCCCGTCCCGCCCCAAAGGAGACCCAAGCAGTTTACGCCGCCCTTACCGGCTCATTCCGCCGTCCGCCCAGGATGGTTTGCAGCCCGGATGCCGTCACCCCCATGCTGATGGGGCTGGTGCGGCCCGTTGTGGTGCTGCCCTGCCTGTCCTTGGAGGGGGAGGCCCTGGAGGCCCTGCTCTCCCACGAGCTGACTCACTGGAGGCGGCGTGACCTCTGGGTCAAGCGGATAGCTGTGGCGGTCTCGGTGCTCCACTGGTTCAACCCGGCAGCCTGGTGGCTGCTGGGGCAGCTGGACCGGTTCTGTGAGCTCGCCTGCGACGAGACCGTGTGCCGGGGCTGGGACCAGGCGCGGCGTGCCCGATACGGCCAGCTGCTGCTGGAGCTGTGCGCCGTTCCCGCACCCCACTTTGCCGCCTGCCTTTCCAAGAAGCAGTGTTTGAAAGAAAGGTTGATACATATTATGGATCATAAGCGCAAACCCTTTGCCGGGGTGCTGGCGGCTGGGGCCTGTGTGGCTGTGCTGTTCACCTCGGTGGCCTTGGGAGCCCATGCCGCACCCACGGAAGAGAAACCAGCAGGCAGCTCCGTACAGCTGGAGCAGCAGGAGGTCACTCTCCAGTGGCCCGTGGAAACTCAGGGCAGCGTCACCTTGTCCGTGCCCTTCGGCAGCCGGGTCCATCCTATCACCGGACAGACCACAAGCCACAACGGAATTGACATCGTGCTGGATGCAGGCACGCCGGTACTGGCCTCAGCGGCCGGAACCGTGGCCGAGACCGATTATAATGCCGACGACGGCCGGTACATTGTACTGGACCACGGCGGACTGACCACCAAGTACTGCCACCTGTCCGAAATCCAGGTGGCGGCAGGGGAGACCGTGACCGCCGGTGAGACGATCGGCGCAGTGGGCAAGACAGGAAAGAGCACTGGGCCTCACCTCCATTTTGAGGTGGCTCAGAACGACAGCCTGGTGGACCCCCTGTCCCTGCTGCCCCAGACTACCATGGAGTCCCAGCGATAAGTGATATTAAGACCCGGAGAACCCCTTGGTTCTCCGGGTTTTTGTGTCTGTCCGTGGGAAATTCTTTGACAAGGAGAGCCCGGCAGGGTACAATATGCCAGGATAACCCAGAGTTTGTATAAGGAGGAGACAAACTTGAAACGATCTTTTGCCAAGCGTTTGACCGCCCTGGCTCTGGCCGCCCTGCTGGCGGTGTCGGCCACCGGATGCAGCGGCGGAAACGGAGCCGATTCCGGCACCGGACAGAACAGCTCCCAGAGCCAGCAGAGCTCGGCCATTGTGCTTACCGACCAGGCCGGACGGGAAGTTACCCTGGAGGGTCCCGCCCAGACCCTGGTGAGCTGCTACTACATCACCACCTACGCCACCATCGCCCTGGGAGTGGACGACCGGGTGGTGGGCCTGGAAAACAAGCCGGAGAGCCGTCCCATCTACCAGATGGCCGCACCTGGGCTGCTGGAGCAGGCCTCGGTGGGCAGCCTGAAGGAGTTCAACGTGGAGGCCTGTGCCGCCCTGGATCCCGACCTGGTCATCATGCCCCTGAAGCTCCAGGACTACGTGAGCGCGTTGGAGGAGCTGGGCATCCCTGTGCTGGTGGTGAACCCGGAAAGTCACGACCTGCTGGTGGAGATGCTTACCCTGATTGGCCAGGCCTGCGGCGTAGAGGACCGGGCCAAGGAGCTTACCGACTACTATGAGGAGCAGATCACCCGCATGGAGGAGCTGACCCAAGGCTGTGAGGAGCCGGTGGTCTACATGGGCGCCAACTCCACCTACCTGAACACCGCACCCAAGGACATGTACCAGAGCACCCTCATCGACATCGCCGGAGGCGTGAACGCCGTCGGGGAGATGGAGGGGGACTACTGGACCCAGGTCTCCTATGAGACTCTGCTGGCCATGGCTCCCGACGTGTTCATCATCCCCACCGCAGCCGAGTACACCGTGGAGGATGTAATGAACGATCCCCAGCTGTCTCAGCTGCCTGCTGTGGTGAATGGCGCGGTGTATGCCATGCCCAAGGGCATTGAGGAGTGGGATTCTCCCATTCCCTCCGGAATCCTGGGCACCATGTGGCTGACCAGCGTACTTCACCCTGACGTCTATTCTTTTGAGACCTTTGTCTCCGACGCCCAGAACTTTTATAAAACCTTCTACGGCTTCGACATCGACGCCAGCCTCATCACCAAGTAAGAATCCAAGCAGGGGGGAGGAAAACTCCTCCCCCCACTTTTTTTCTGTCCCTTTGGTATGCCCATCTTTCAGGAGGCGGGCGTATCAAAGAAACAGAATTTCTTTGAATTTGATTGAAAAGGAGGAACACCGCCATGAAACCACATACCCGGGAATTTACCGCCGTACTGGCCGCGGCTCTTGTGCTGGCCGCCCTGGCGGTGGTCTCCCTCTTTATAGGCAGCTATCCCCTTTCGGTGGGAGAGATTTTTGATATTCTGACCGGAAAACTGGGGGACACCATGCCCGTTCGGGTATTCTGGCAGCTGCGCCTGCCCCGGATGTGCATGGGCCTGATCTCCGGCTTGTCTCTGGGGGTGGCTGGCGGTGTGTACCAGATCATCTTTCGCAATCCACTGGCTTCTCCCGACCTCACTGGTGTAGCGTCTGGGTCCTCGCTGGGAGCCGCCTGTGTCATCGTGCTGGGGGCAGGGGGCAGCGGAGAGATCATGGCCGGAGCCTTCACCATGGGCCTGCTTGCCCTGGGGCTGGTACTGTTTCTGGTACGGGCCGCCCGGCTGGAGCGCACCGGCAGCTACATTCTGGCCGGTGTGGTGGTCTCCGCCCTGGCAGAGGCGGGGCTGATGGCGCTGAAGATCATGGCCGACCCAGAGCGGGAACTGGCCGACCTGGAGGTATGGACCATGGGAAGTCTGGCCTCGATCACGGCGGGTAAAGTGGTTTTGCCTGCTATTACAGTGCTGGCCTGTCTAGGCCTTCTGCTCCTCTTCCGCCGGGAAGTGCTGATGCTGTCCCTGGGAGAGGAGAGCGCCCGGAGCATGGGCCTGGATCCCACTTTATGGCGTGCCCTGCTGCTGGGGATCACTACCCTGATGGTAGCGGCGGTGGTGTCGGTGACGGGAGTGATCTCCTTTGTGGGCCTCATTGCCCCCCACATCGCCTTTTTGCTCCTGGGCCGCCGTGGAGGACCCTACCTGCCCCTGTGCGGACTGGTCGGAGGGGTGGTTTTGCTGTGCGCTGACCTGTTGGCCCGGTCCCTGTCGTCGGGAGCGGAGCTGCCGCTGAGTATTTTTACCGTGCTGTTTGCCGCCCCGGTTCTGGTGGCGCTGCTGTGCCGGAGGGGGGATGGATATGGCGGCGATGCTTGAGGTACAAAATTTGTGTGCCGGTTACGGCTCACCGGTTGTCAAGGATATCTCCTTTTCAGTTCAGGAAGGGGAGCTGGTGGGGCTGCTGGGCCGCAATGGCAGCGGGAAAACCACGCTTCTGCGTGCCCTGACCGGCTCGGCCAAGGTAACGGGAGGACGGGTTCTGCTGGACGGAGAGGACTGGGAACAGCTCAGTCACCGTCAACGGGCCTGCCGCCTGGCTCTCATGCCCCAGCGACCCCAGCTGCTGCCCGGCCTGCGGGCGCGGGAGGTGTTGGAGATGGGCCGCTACCCTTGGACAGGGCCTCTGCGCCCGGCGGGGGAGGACGGACGGCGGCGGGTGGCTCAGGCCGCCCGGCAGTTTGGCCTGGAGGAGCTACTGGACACCGACTGCGCTGCCCTCAGCGAGGGCCAGCGGCAGATGGTCCACCTGGGCCGTGCAGTGGTGCAGGACGCGCCCATCCTCCTGCTGGACGAGCCCAACAGTGCCCTGGATTTCTATAACACCCAGCTTCTGTTTCAAACGGTAGGGGAGCTCATCCGCACCCAGCGTAAGGCGGGGCTTGTGGTGCTCCACGATCCGGCTCTGGCCCTTACCTGGTGCCGCCGCCTGCTGCTGCTGCGCCGAGGAGAGCTGGTTGGGGAGATCTGCCCCAGAGAGGCCACGGAAGGGGAGATACAGGCCATTTTACGCCGTATTTACCCGGATATTTGCGTCAAACGGGACAAAGACAGCGGCGCTTATTGGTGCGGTCTTGCGGAAAATGGAGAAAAACAGGAAAATTTATGAATACACTGTGAACGTCCGAGAAATCTGATTATAATATAGGTCTCACACTAGAAAAATATCAGGGAGGAAGATCATGGAGCGTTCCGGACAATTTGTGACGCCCTTCGATTTTGTTGGGCGTCTTCCCCTGCGTCAGGCCATTCCCCTGGGGCTTCAGCATGTGCTGGCCATGTTTGTGGGTAACCTGACCCCCATCCTTATCATCACCAATCTGTGCGCCGCCACCAGCGGGGCAGAGGACTTTGCCGCCATCCAGGTAGTGCTGCTGCAAAATGCCATGCTGGTAGCCGGTCTGGTCACCCTGGTGCAGCTGTTTGCCATCGGCCCGGTGGGCGGCAAGGTACCCATCATCATGGGCACCAGCTCCGGCTTTATCGGCGTGTTCCAGAGCGTGGTCAACGTGATGGGCGGCGGCATCGTGGCCTATGGGGCCATTATGGGCGCTTCCATTTTAGGCGGCCTGTTTGAGACGGTGCTGGGCGCGTTCTTAAAGCCTCTGCGCCGCTTTTTCCCCTCCGTGGTCACCGGTACCGTAGTGCTGTCCATCGGCCTTTCCCTCATCAGCGTGGGCGTGGGCTCTTTCGGCGGCGGCACCAGCACCAAGGACTACGGCTCTGTGGAGAACTTGCTCATCGCCCTGGCGGTGATGATCATCGTCCTGGCTCTCAAGCACGGGGCCAAGGGGCTGGCCAGCTCCTCCTGTATTCTCATCGGCATCGTCTGCGGCTACATCATCTGTGCCATTCTGCCCCTGTTCCTGTCCACCACCGGCGTTACCGCCGATGGGGTGGAGTACACCAAGGCGTGGGTGCTCAACTGGGACAAGGTGGCTCAGGCCAGCTGGGTTTCTATCCCCGCGCTGATGCCTGTCAAGCCGGTATTTGATCTGCGGGCCATCCTGCCTGTGATGATCATGTTCATCGTCACCGCGGTGGAGACGGTGGGCGACATCTCCGGCGTGATGGAGGGCGGCATGGGCCGGGAGGCCACCGATCAGGAGCTGGCCGGTGGCGTCATGTGCGACGGCCTGGGTTCCTCCTTCGCCGCCCTGTTTGGTGTGCTGCCTAACACCTCCTTCAGCCAGAACGTGGGTCTGGTGACCATGACCAAGATCATCAACCGCACTGCTTTGGCCTGCGGCGCTGTGTTCCTGGTGCTGTGTGGCCTGCTGCCCAAGCTGGCGGCCATCGTGTCCATCATGCCTCAGAGCGTGCTGGGCGGTGCAGCGGTCATCATGTTCTCCTCCATCGTGATGAGCGGTATCCAGCTCATTACCAAGGAGCCCCTCACCGCCCGGAACATGTCCATCGTCTCGGTGGCTCTGGGTCTGGGCTACGGCCTGGGCGCCAACAGCGCGGTGCTCTCCGGCCTGCCTCAGTGGATCCAGCTGGTCTTCGGCGGCTCCGGCATCGTGCCCGCCGCCTTCGTGGCCATTATCATGAACATCCTGCTGCCTAAGGAAAAGGCGTAAATTTCAACTCGATACGGTCAATTTTTCCGGGCGGACCCGATTTTTGTCGGGTCCGCCCGGATTTTGGTTTGTCATAGGGGAAATAATATGGTATAATAATATGCTTTATAAAACGAATACACAGCATGCCGCAACGGGGAGGAAATACTGTGCTGAAAATCAAAAACTATGTACGGGTCCAGAGCCTGGAAGAAGCCTACGACCTGTGCCAAAAGAAAAACAACGTGGTGCTGGGCGGAATGCTTTGGCTGAAGATGCAGCGGCGTTCCATCGGCACCGCCATCGACCTGAGCGATCTGGGTCTGAACCAGATCGAGGAGGACGGAGAGTTTTACCGCCTGGGGGCCATGGTGTCTCTGCGCACGATGGAGCGCCACCACGGCCTCAATGAGCTGACCCAGGGTGCCATGAAGGAGAGCCTGCGCCACATCGTGGGCGTGCAGTTCCGCAATCTGGCTACCGTGGGTGGAAGCCTGTGGGGCCGCTTCGGCTTCTCCGATGTGCTCACCCTGCTGCTGGCTCTGGATGCCCAGGTAGAGCTGCACCACGCCGGACGGATGTCTCTGGAGGAGTTCACCCAGCTGCCCCGGCAGCAGCATGACATTCTGACCCACGTGCTCATCCCCAAGGGAGCGCGTCAGGTGGTCTACCAGTCCCAGCGGAACATCTCCACCGACTTTCCCACCCTTACCTGCGCCCTGTCCAAGAAGGACGGGGAGTATACCTGCGTCATTGGTGCCCGGCCTCAGATGGCCCAGGTGTACCGGGACGAGAAGGGCCTGCTCTCCGGCGGCGTGACCGAGGAGACCGCCCGGGCCTTTGGCGAGGACGTGGCCCAGCGGGCCAAGTTTGGCAGCAGCCTGCGGGCGGGGGAGGACTACCGCCGGGAGATTTGCGCTGTGCTGGTGCGCCGTGGCCTGCTGGCCATGGAGAAGGAGGGCTAACATGGAACTGAAACTGACCTTGAACGGCCGGGCCGTGTCCGCATCGGTGGAAGCGGACACCCTGCTCATCGATTTTCTCCGCGCCCAGGGCTGCCTGAGCGTGAAGCGGGGATGCGAGACCGCCAACTGCGGCCTTTGTACCGTTTTGATGGACGGCACTCCCGTGCTGTCCTGCTCTGTGCTGGCTCTGCGGGCGGCGGGCCATCACGTCCAGACTCTGGAGGGCCTTCAGGAGGAAGCCGCCGACTTTGCCGCCTTTATCGCCGACCAGGGTGCGGAGCAGTGCGGCTTCTGTAACCCCGGCTTTGTGATGAACACCGTGGCTCTGCTGCGGGAGAACCCCGACCCCACCGACGACGAGATCCGCGCCTATCTGGCGGGCAATCTGTGCCGCTGCTCGGGGTACGAGGGACAGCTGCGGGGCATTCGTGCCTATCTGGACCATAAGAAGGGGAGGGGCTGAGATGGAAAACTTAAAGATCGTAGGCCAGCCGGTGCGGAAAAAGGACGCTATGTCCCTGCTGCTGGGCAAGCCCGCCTATGTGGACGATGTGACTCCCCAGAACTGCCTGGTGGTGAAGGTGCTGCGCAGCCCCCACGCCCACGCCCTCATTGAGGAGATCAACACCGACGTGGCCCAGAAGGTGCCCGGCGTGGTTGCCGTATATACCTACAAGGATGTGCCCCAGAAGCGCTTTACCATGGCGGGTCAGACCTACCCGGAGCCCTCTCCCTATGACCGTCTGATCCTGGATCAGCGGGTCCGTTTTGTGGGCGATGCCGTGGCCATCGTGGCCGCCGAGGATGAGGAGGCCGCCGACAAGGCGCTGAAGCTCATCAAGGTGAAGTACCAGGTGCTGGAGGCGGTACTGGATCCCCACGAGGCTCTGGACGGACCCATTCTGGTGCACTCCGAGGACAACTGGCGCTCTCTGTGCCCGGTTGGCGCGGATAACAAGCGCAACCTGTGCGCCAGTGAGGTGTGCTCGGACGGAGACGTGGATGACGTCCTGTCCCACTGTGACTACGTCATTGACCATGTCTACCATACCCCCGCCTGCAACCAGGCCATGATGGAGACCTTCCGCACCTATACCGAGATGGACCCCTACGGGCGGCTCCATGTTATTTCCTCTACCCAGATCGTCTTCCACGTCCGGCGTATTCTGGCCAACGCCCTGGACATTCCCAAGTCTAAGATCCACGTGGAGAAGCCCCGCATCGGCGGCGGTTTCGGCGCCAAGCAGACGGTGGTGGCGGAAATTTATCCCGCCTTTGTCACCTGGAAGACCGGCCAGGCGGCCAAGATGATCTACACTCGGGAGGAGAGCCTTATCGCCAGCTCCCCCCGCCACGATATGGAGGTTCACGTCCGTCTGGGAGCCAGCAAGGACGGCACCATCCGTGCCATTGACGTGTACACCCTGTCCAACACGGGAGCCTATGGCGAGCACGGCCCCACCACCGTGGGCCTGTCTGGCCACAAGTCCATCCCCCTGTACACCAACAACCTGGAGGCCTTCCGCTTTGCCTACGACGTGGTGTACACCAACCGCCAGTCCGCCGGAGCCTACCGCGGCTACGGTGCCACCCAGGGCATCTTCGCTGTGGAGTCGGCGGTGAACGAGCTGGCCGACATTCTTGGCATGGACCCGGTGGCCATCCGGGAGAAGAACATGGTCCGGGAGGGCCAGGTCATGCCCGCCTATTACAACGAAAAGACCAATGCCTGCGCCCTGGACCGGTGCATGAGCCGCTGTGCCCAGCTCTTTGGCTGGGAGGAGAAGTTCCCCGTTCGGGATATGGGCAACGGCAAGGTGCGCGCCGCCGGCGTGGCCATGGCCATGCAGGGCTCCGGCATCTCCGGTGTGGACGTGGGTTCGGCCACCATCAAGCTCAGCGACGAGGGATTCTATAACCTGTCTATCGGCGCGGCTGACATGGGCACCGGGTGCGACACCATCCTGGCCCAGATGGCCGCCGAGTGCCTGGACTGCCCCGTGGACAACATTGCGGTCTTCGGTGCTGACTCTGACGCCTCCCCCTACGACTCGGGCTCCTACGCCTCCTCCACCACCTACGTCACCGGCAAAGCGGTAGAGCGGGCCTGCGAGCAGCTGAAAGAAAATCTCTGCGCTATTGCCGCCCAGATGATGGACTGCAAACCAGAGGACGTGGAGTTTACCGGCAAGGGCGTGCGCCGTCTGGACGGCAAGGGAGAGGTTTCCCTCATGGATATTGCCACCAAGTCCATGTGCGGCAACGCCATTCCTGTCCAGGTGACCTACACCCACACCTCTCCTGTCTCGCCGCCGCCCTTCATGGTAGGCATGGCCGAGATCGAAGTGGACAAGGAGACCGGCGGGGTAGAGGTTCTCGACTACGTGGCCGTGGTGGACTGCGGCACCCCCATCAACCCCAACCTGGCCCGGGTACAGACTGAGGGCGGCATTGTCCAGGGCATCGGCATGGCTCTCTTTGAGGGCATCACCTACGACGAGAAGGGCAACCTGCTGGAGAACTCTTTCATGCAGTACAAGATCCCCACCCGCCTGGACATGGGCCACCTGCGGGTGGAGTTTGAGTCCAGCTACGAGCCCACCGGCCCCTTCGGTGCCAAGTCCATCGGCGAGATCGTCATCAACACTCCGTCTCCCGCCATCGCCCACGCCATCTACCGGGCCACCGGCGTATGGCACCGGGAGCTGCCCATCACCCCGGAGAAGGTACTCATGGCCATGAAGGCCACGGGATGAACCACCTGATCCTGCTGGCGGCGGGCTCCTCCCGCCGCTTCGGCGGCAACAAGCTGCTGGCCCCCTTGAACGGAAATCCTCTGTATACCTGGGGGCTGAGCGCTCTGAATGAGGTGTGCCGGACGCGGGGAGACTGCACCCTCACCGTAGTCTCCCGCTACCCGGAAATTCGGGATGCTGCACAGGCTGTCGGCGCTCAGGCGGTAGACAGTCCGGACAGCGAAAAGGGCCAAGCCTACTCCATCCGGGCGGGCCTCCAGGCCCTGGGCAGGGTAGGGGAGAGGGACTTCATTCTCTTTCTCCCCGCCGACCAGCCCTGGATCACACCCCAAACCATTTCCCGCCTGCTGGATGCTGCCGGTCCGGATACCTGGACGGCCACTGCCGCCTTTGGGGAGCGTGTGGGCACGCCCACCCTGTTTTCCGCCCGGCTGCTCCCGGACCTGATGGCCCTGGAGGGAGACCGGGGCGGACGGAAGCTGATGGGTCGCCCGGGAGAACCCTGCCTTGTCATTCCGACCGGGTCAGAGCGGGAACTGGACGACGTGGACTACCCGGAACAGTTACAATAAGCAGAAAAAATCTCCGGTTCTTTTGGAACCGGAGATTTTTTTCACTTAAAAGCGCTTGATCTTCTTGGAGGGAGTTTTCTCGAACTCGGTCTCCCGAACGATCAGGCTGTAAATCTTCTTGTGGGGAGGCGCCTGGAGATTGTACTGGTCGATGATCTCTTGGAGGGCGGCGCGTACGTCCTTGATGTGCTTCTTCTTGGCGTACTCGTAGTCGGGGAAGATCTCGGCCTCGATGACGCTCTTGTTCTCCCGCACCAGCACCTCCTGAACCAGGCGGTTGGGGCTGAGCTTGTTCTCCAGCTCCTCGGGGGAGACGTTCTCGCCGTTTTTGGTGATGATGAGATTCTTCTTGCGGCCGGTGAGGTAGACAAAGCCCTCCTCGTCCACGTAGCCCAGGTCGCCGGTCTTCAGCCAGCCGTCCTCCAGGGTGGCGGCGGTCTCCTCGGGCATCTTGTAGTAGCCCTGCATCACGCTGCTGCCCCGGACCCACAGCTCGCCGTCTACCGTCTTGGCCTCGCAGTTATCGATGAGCTGACCCACGGCGTTCTTGTTGATGTTCCAGGGCCGGGTAGTGCTGATGACGGGGGAGCACTCGGTCATGCCGTAGCCCTGGAGGATGGTGATGCCGTACTTTTCAAACAGGTCGATGTAGGAGGGATCCAGGTAGGCGCCGCCGCTGGAGATCTTGGTCAGCTGCTTGCCAAACACCGCGTTCTTCACCAGCTTGGGAGGCAGCAGGGTGTTGTCCTCCAGCTTTTTGGCGATGGTCTCGATCATCAGGATCATCTCAGGCTTGAAGAGCTGGATGTTCTTCATCACCCGCAGCAGAGAATCGTTGATGCAGATAATGGAGCCCAGAGAGATGGCCTTGAGCACGTCTAGACACAGGCAGTAGGCGTGATGGATAGGCAGCACGGAGAGCAGCACCATCCGCTCAGGCAGGTCCATGTTGATGCTGCCGGCGTTCTCGGCCTGGTTGCGGTGTGTGAGCATAACGCCCTTGCTCTTGCCGGTGGTACCGGAGGTGAACATGATGGTACACAGCTGGTCGGGCTGAGGTTCAAAGTCAAAGGCAGTCTGGTGTTCCGCCAGCAGCTGGGGGAGGGAGAGGGCGGCGTCGCTGTGCTCCTCCTGCTGCATGAGAACCACATGCTTGAGCTTGGGGCAGTGCTCCTTGGCTCCCTCGGCCACGTCCTTGCGGGCGGCGTCGGCCACCAGGGTGGTCACGTCGGCCCGGTCCAGCAGCTCCCACACGTCGGCGGCGGGGAGGGAGGCGTCCAGGGGAACGGCCACGCTGCCGCTGTTGACGATGCCCAGATAGGTCACCATCCAGCGGTAGGAGGTGGGGCCGATGACGGCGATGTGGCTGCCCTGCTCGCCTAGAGCGGCCAGGGCGCTGGAAAAGCTCTCGCTGTCCTGGCGGAGCTGGTTGTAGGTCTTGTCCTCAATCTGGTTCTTGCCCACCTTATAGCGCACGGCCACCTCGGGTCCAAAGCGCTGCTGGGCCTCCACCAGGATCTCGCGGATGGTACTGGTCATAGTTCTTACTCCTGTTCTCAGTCGGCCAGGCTCTGGATGTAGTCCACGGCCTCGCCCACGGTGCGGATCTTAACCACCTCGGTCTCGTCCACCTCGATGTCGAAGGTGTCCTCGATCTCGCCCAGCATGCTCATAAAGTCAAAGTCTGCAAATAAAAAGTCAATAGGGAGATGAAGAAAAATTGAGGCGGGAAAAGGGCATAGCAAAAGCGGCCAGCGGGTAGAGTGCGCTGGCCGGATAGGAAAATATGTAGCCGAGGGAGTTATTTCTGAGGCAGGATGATAGTTGCTTTGGAGAAGTCTTTCCAATCCAAGCATTGTCCGCAGCGATCACAGTAAGGTTGGTATTCCCGTTCGAGGGTTCTCCCGCATTGAGGGCAGACTGGGAAACCAGTAAGGCCGCAGATGGAGTGAAAACAACGAATTTGAGCCACTGACATTGGCTTGCGGAAAGACATTTCTCTCCAGATGTCTGAGGAGATCAGAAAGTCATTTGGCGTCAGAGCAAACCCAACGCAGAGTTTTTCCAAGGTTAGAATTGTTGGGGCGGTTTTGCCTCTGGCAATGTCGCCAAAGTACCTGGAACTGAGGTCGCATCGTTCTGAGGCGGCTTCATAGCTGAGTCTTCGAGTATCACATAATTTGAGGATGGAGGTGGATAAATTGTCTAAAAACATCTTAATCGCTCTCTTTCTGTCATAAGATGTTTTTAGCGTAAATGCAGTATCGTTCTCCAACAAGGAAGGATGCTTCCTTAATTTCCCTCCAAAGATGCCAGGTATTCTTTTACTCTGCCATAGTAGATGCGCAGGAACTTGTTGGCGCCGGCTGTCATGTAGACCAGATAGGGTTTGCCCTCAGCTCGTTTCTTGTCCATGAAACGGTACACCGGGTCATCCTGAGGCATGGTTTTCAAAAGGCAGTCCATGACCAGAAACAAGGCGCGGCGCAGCTCAGGCGGCCCGCTTTTGGAAACCCTTGTGCTCTTAGCCTCGTGAGTGCCGGACTGGTCAGCGCCAGGGTCAACACCCGCGAAAGCGGTAATGGCGTTTCGGTGGGTAAACCGGGTCACATCCCCGAGCTCCGCCATAAGCTGAGGGCCAAGAGAATCGCCTACGCCGTGCATGGCCATGACGACGGGATATTCCGGGAGCTGCGCTGCCAGGGCCTGCATTTCAGCCTTGAGCCGTTCCAGAGAGGCAGAGATAGCGTTCAGCGCATCAATGGCCTGCCGGACCATGGTTTTGGTCAGGGCGTCCCTGGGGAGCATGGCGATCAGGTCCTGTGCTCCGGCGTGGACCTCAACGGCTTTGCTCTGGCTGAAGTTGTAGCCATGCCGTTTACACCACTTGCGGTAACGCTCGGCAAAGGCAGTGAGGCTCATGTTCCGCACGCAGTCTACATGCCAAAAGGTCGTGGCAAAGTCCACCCACTTCTGCGACCCATCCTCACGGACGGGGCTGTCAAAGAGGGTGTTGACACCGGGATAGGTCTGGTCAAGAAGGGCGATGAGGTTATTTTTCATCATCGTCTTGGTCTTGGAGTACAGACTCTGCTGCCGGTTCAGTGTTTTCAGTTGCATTCGAATCGTATCCATGGGTGTATGTTGGCGCAATTCTGCCCAGTTGTCAAGCCCATAGCGGGCAATCTTGCGGGAATCCGCCTTGTCTGTTTTCACTTTGCGCAGGGTGTTATTTCCGTAGTCCTTGATGAGCTTCGGATTGACTGCACTGACGAAGACGCCCTCATCATGAAGAAAGCGGGCTACTGGCTCATAGTACCGTCCGGTGTGCTCCATGACTACCCGTGTCTCACCGTCCAGGCTTTTCAAGTAGTCTGCCAGCTCCTTGAGTTCACTGCCGGTGTGACCAATAGAAAATGGTTTTGCTACCACTTCTCCAAAAGGGCGGAGAACGGATACCATGCTCTTTCCTTTGGAAACATCAATCCCTACAACATTATTCATATTGATCGCTCCTCATCATGGATTTGTTTTGGCGACCAGCCATTCCACCATTGCCGATCCAATCTATTTGATGACACGGGCGCACCAAGGAGGTGGCTCAACCTGCATAAATCGAACGCTGCGAATGAGAGGCTGGCTGACGGACTTCGTCACGGACGCGCTGGTCCTTGGAGGTATACATCAGGCCAAGACTCTCTCATTCTAACAGCTTTGGCAACGATGCGGAAAAAGACACGGCTGGCTGCCGTGCCTTGTACCGTAAATATATTGTAATAGGAGGTAAAGCCCAGGTCCTCCATAAAGCGGGAGTCGGAGGTGATCTTCTCAGGCTCCACTTCTACGTAGTTGCAGATGATCTCAACCAATTTCTCAAACATAATCCGATTCCTCTTTTACACTAATTTGATGATCTCACCGATGGTGAGGTCGGGATTCTCAACGCCCTTGAACATGATCTTGCACAGATAGTAATAGAAGTACTCCAGCTCCTCCCGGGAGAAGGCCTTCACCTGGTGCTCAAAGTTGAAGTCTAGGCCGTTGTCCTCGGGGCGGTGCATGACGGTCAGGTACACAGCCTGGGGAGTCATACCGTTGGGGTACCACTTGGTGGTGTAGCGGATGTCGCCCAGCTGATCCAGGCCCTTCTCTTTCAGGGTGAGGGGCTGGTAGGTCAGGGAGATAGGCTCATAGGTCAGACCGGCGTGGGGCTGGGGATAGGTCTTGGCACGGTAGGCAAAGTAGGCGGTGGGATCGTAGTTGGCGTGGCGGAAATACTCGTTCTGCTTGTCCCGGATGGCGTAGATGGCGTCAATGAACTTCATGTCCTGGCTAAAGCAGGTGCGGAAGGGGAAGGAGTGGATGCGGGTGCCGCCCGACTTTTTCTCCTTCAGGGTGGCGCGGCGGGCAATGGCGTTGTTGATGGACACATCGTCGTGGCCATTCACCTTCTGGAAGTAAGTGCGCATGCCCATGAGCAGCAGGCACACCAGGGAGACATGGTACTCCTCGCAGAAGTTCATCAGCCGCTGGGTGGGCTCGCCCTCCAGGTGGAAGATGTCCAGGGCGGAGGTGGTGTCCCCAGATGCGTTGAAGGCAGTGCGGAGGTTGGGGTTTTGGAACATCTGACGGGCGGCCTCCAGCTTGTCGGTGCCCTTCATGCCGTTGTAGATGGGCTCGGAGGACTCGATCTCCTTCTGGAAGAACTCCATGTCCCGCAGTTGGGCCTTGCTGCCCGCCTCGTAGGCCAGATCCTTCTGAATCTGCTCGATATAGGAAGCCATCTCCTTGGGGGCGGGAACCCCCTCATACTTCTGGCTGCAGTAGAGCTCGATAATGTCCTTCAGGAAGCCGATGAGGGACTGGGCGTCCACGATCATGTGGTGCCCCAGGAAGTACACGCCGTTAAAGCCGTCGGGCAGGCTGATCATCACCACCCGGGTGAGGGGAGCGTCCTCCATCTTAAAGGGGACGGTGGTCCACTGCTGTATCACCTTGTCGGCCTCCTCCAGGGTGCCCTGGGAGAAGTCCACAAACTCGATGTCCCGCTCTTCCTTGTCCACCACATACTGGTAGTAGGTGCCCTCCTTGTCCTTGGCAAAGCGGACCCGCATACCCTCGCAGCGGTCATAGGCCTGGTAGATGGACTGCTTGAGCAGGTCCCAGTCGATCTCAGACTGGATGGTCAGACGGGTGCCGATGTTCATGACCGCCGCACTGGGGCAGTAGGGGAGATAGAACAGGTGAAATTTCTGCGCTACGGTCAGGGGATAAACCGGATAACCTTTATGTTTGCGCATCATACAATAATTCCTCCGATAAATTTGTCCAGGGCCTCTTCGTACTCCTGAGTGTTCTTATAGTAGCTCTCCACATGGCCCGCGCCTTCCACAATGAGCTTGGTCTTGGACGCGGCGCAGTTTTCATACAGCTCGTCGCACATGTAGGGGGGAACAAAGGTATCCTTGCTGCCGTGGATGAACAGCATGGGGACCTTGGCCTTTCGTACCTCCCGGGCGGCGTTGCAATCGTCCAGACCGTAACCTGCCAGGCGCTTGTTGACCTTGTCGGCCAAGGGGATCATGGGGGTGGCAGGCAGGTGGTACATGCTGTGCAGTACGTGGGTGAACACGTACTTTGGGGAGGTGAAGGCGGAGTCGGAGATAATGCCCTTCACCTGGGGAGGCAGGTCCATACCGCTGACCATACACACGGTAGCGCCGCCCATGGAGCCGCCGTGGAGGATGATCTGGGCATCCTGGCCCACCTTATCTACCGTCCAGCGGATCCACTCCAGAGCGTCCAGCCGGTCCATGCAGCCAAAGCCGATGTACTTGCCCTCGCTCTCTCCGTGGGAGCGCTGGTCGATGATCAGGGCGCCAAAGCCCCGGCTCATAAAGCACCGGGCCAGGCTGGGGTACTCGCCCATACCGTAGCTGGTGTATCCATGGAAACAGATGACCACCTTGTTGCCCGGACCAGGGAAGTAGGTGCCGTGGAGCTTCAGGCCGTCATGGGAGAGGATACCGACCTCCTCATGGGGCTGCTGGAGCAGCCAGTCCCGGTTCTCGTGCATCCGGGGGTAGTACTGGCTCCAGTCAATGCCGGACATCTTGGCGCTGCGCTCCGGCTTGGCGTTGGTGCGGATCATGGTGCGGCGGTAGAAGTAGGCGGTGCCCAGACCTTCTGCCGCAGCCGCCAGACCTGCCAAAACGGCGGCTTTTTTCAGCAATCCCATAAAATCAGCCCTTTCTCTTCCGGGCCAGCAGGTCGCCCAGCTTCAGAGCCTTGTCGATGTTGCCCTCCACCTTCAGCTTGCCGGTGGTAAAGGCCAGCACAGGGTCGGTCTTGCCCTTGGCCAGCTTAAACAGGGTGTCCGCAGTGCAGATGAACATCACGTCCCGGTCAAAGTACTCGTAGGGCTCGATGTACAGCTTGCCCTCCTTGACCTCGGCGTAGAAGATGCCCTCGGCCTCCCCGATGATGTTGAATTGGTAGGCCAGATGCTCCTGGATATCACTGACATCTGCTCCCGCCAGCATACCTTTTACTTCGGAAAACATGTCTGCGTATGTCATTGGGGTCCTCCTTTTTTCGACCGACGGTCGAAAAAATTCTAAGGGTAGCCTAGCACGTTTTCGACCGACGGTTAATACATTTTCCTTCCAATTAACAAGTAAAATAAAAGATTTGGTAATTATTTCATTTGTGCTGGGAAAAAACTGTGCTATACTGTAAAAAATGAAGGTGCTGGTAAAATTTAAGCGAGAAGGATGGAACACCATGGCCAAGGACCAGAAAAAATATGATTTGATTTTAGACGCGCTCCAGCAGCTGCTGCGGGAGCGCAGCGTACAGACCATCTCCGTCAGCGATATTGCTCAGGCTGCGGGGATCGGGAAGGGGAGCATCTATTATTATTTTCCCTCCAAGGATGCCATTGTGGAGGCTCTGGTCCAGCGCAATTATGAAGCGCCCCTGAAAACGGCCAAGAGCCTGTCCGCCCGGCAGGATATCCCGCCCTTTACCCGCATGGCTATGATTTTCCAGGCCTGCCGCTCCTCGTCCACGGAGTACTCCAAGTCGGAGGCCAGTACCGGGGATGGGGCCGGTGCCCAGGAGAAGGCCTTTCTCCATCAGACCTACATGAACCACCTGATCACCGAGCTCAAGCCGGTGCTGGCCGAGATCATCCGCCAAGGCATCCAGGCCGGGGAGATCCACTTTGACCATCCCGACAAGCTGGCTGAGATGGTGCTTATCATCCTCACTGTGAAAATGGACAACACCATCGTTCCCTCTACGAAAGAGGAGATCGAGGGGACCATTACTGCCCTGGTGTCCCTGCTGGAGAAGGGGACAGAGAATCCGCCCGGGTCGCTGGACTTCCTTATTAAATAATGAAATAGAAACGAGGAGCCTGAGCAATGCGCTCAGGCTCCTCGTTTCTGTTTCTTTCAGGCCTTACGTTTCTTTTTTCCATGGTCCAGGATGTATGCCATGCACTGATAGCTCATCAGCTGCACCATCCACAGCCCGCCCACCAGCAAAATCCAGCCCGACGGGGCCAGGCCGTTGTCGGCCAAGATAAACAGCACCAGCATCACGATGGGGAAGAGGGTGCTCATCACCCGGAAGGAGAAGTAGCTGCACTGGCCGATCTGCTGCTGCTCGGCCTCGTCACAGCTCCGGAACCAGTCCTTCTGAAACTTGGTATCAAATACATTGCCCTTCTTCTCCGGATGGATGACCTTGGTGGCCTTCACCGTCAGGGCCTGGAGGGCCACCACCCAGACCAGCTGAACCACCAGATTGACAATGAACAGCACGCCCTCCATCAGGCCGCCGATGCGCAGGATATGATCTCCCAGCCACATGGCCTGGTTATTGACCCAATCGGTCTGTCCGTTGATGCCCAAGGCGATAAACAGCCACACCATGGCCGCTCCGGAGAGGATCAGGGACAGGCACAGCCGACGGTCGGACTCCTGAAAGGCGTCGTCATCTGCCTCTGCCTGGGGCAGCAGGGCCTTGCCCCGGAGATAATAGATGGTGCTCACCAACAGCAGTACATACCCGGGGATAAACCACAGCTGGCCCAGAGACGCCAGGGCCATGTTCAGACTGTCTGCGGAATCAAGTAAATTTTTTCCCGCCATGGCGGCACAGAAGCCTGCCACGCCGCCCAAAGCGGCACACACCAGAATCGTAATTGCAAACCGGGCATAGATTGCTTTATTGCTACGTTCCTTTTTCATTGTTCCTCATCCTCCTCGGTGAGATAAAATACCTCGTCTACTGTCGTTCCAAATACCTTTGCGATGCGCAGGGCCAAAGTGATGGAGGGGTTGTAGTCCCCCCGCTCAATGAGGCTGATGGTCTGGCGGGACGCGCCCACCAGCGATCCCAGCCCCTGCTGGTTAAGCCCCTTCGCCGCCCGCAGCTCTTTCAGTCGGTTCCCAAGCGGCATATTGCAGTCTCCTTTCGTGACAAGAATCTATGTCGTTTTGACAATTATCTTTGTCATCTTTAGAATAGCATTGACAAGGATCCTTGTCAATATGGAAAAATCAATTTTTTCAAACAAGAAAAAGCCCATGCCTTTCGCAAGGAAAGGCATGGGCAGAAGGGCAGGGGAGAGGTCACTCACACAGTGCCTCCAGGCCGGGACGGTCTAAAATCTGCACCGAGCGGTAGCCCAGGAGATCAGCCCCTCCCGGGCAAGCTGATTGAGGATGCGGCTGACGGTCACCCGGCTCACCGAAATGGTGGCGGCGATCTCCTCCTGAGGGCAGGACACCTGGCCGTTTCCGTCGGCGTTGACGGTGAGAAACCGGGCCACCCGCCACCGGGCTGGGCGGAAGGCCATCTGGTCCACTTGGTCGGAGAGAAGCCGCACGGTGCGGGCTAGATACTTCATCATGGCCAGAGCCAGCTCCGGATGTGCGGCAAACTCCCGGCTCAGCAACTCCCGGTCGATGGGTACCAGCTCGCAGGGGGTCATGGCCACGGCGGAGGACACCCGGGGCAGCTCGTCAAAGAAGGAGGCCTCCCCGAATAGACTTCCCTCCTGGTACAGGTTCAGCACCCGTTCGCCCCCGTCGGAGGACTGGATGAAGCTCTTCACTTGGCCGGATTTTAAATAGTAGAAGCAGGTGGCCGCTGTGTTCTGTAAATAAATGAGGTAGCCCGCCGGGCACCGGATGGCCCACCGCTGCTGAGCAAAGGGCCGCCAGATGTCCGGCGGCAGGTTCAATTCCATGTGGTGGAGCTGGTCCATCGAGGAGATCCCTCCAAAACATTTTTTAGATTGTAACATGGTTTACATTCTTTTGGCAAGAGCTCTGCTAGGATAACAGGGAAAGAACATTCCTGAAGGAGGAAGTTACATATGGGTATGACAATGACGCAGAAAATCCTGGCCAAGCACGCCGGGCTGGACCACGTGGAGGTTGGCCAGCTCATCGAGGCCAAGGTAGATATGGTCCTGGGCAATGACATTACCACCCCCGTGGCCATCACCGAGTTTGAGAAGGCCGGCTTCAGCCAGGTCTTTGACAAGGACAAGATCTCCATCGTCCTGGACCACTACACCCCTTGCAAGGACATCAAGTCCGCCGAGCTGTGCCTGAAAGCCCGCAACTTTGCCTACAAGCACAACATCACCAACTTCTTTGATGTAGGCCAGATGGGCGTGGAGCACGCCCTGCTCCCCGAAAAGGGCCTGTGCGCTCCCGGCGAGATCATCGTGGGCGCCGACTCCCACACCTGCACCTACGGCGCTCTGGGCGCCTTCTCCACCGGCATCGGATCCACCGACATGGCCGCCGCCATGGCCACCGGCCTTCTGTGGTTCAAGGTGCCCGCCGCCATTAAGGTCACCTTGAAGGGCAAGCTCCAGCCCATGGTATCCGGCAAGGACGTGATTCTCCATCTGATCGGCGAGATCGGCGTGGACGGCGCCCTCTATCAGTCTCTGGAGTTTGCCGGGGAGGGCGTTTCCTCTCTCACCATGGACGACCGCTTCACCATCTCCAACATGGCCATCGAGGCCGGCGGCAAGAACGGTATCTTCCCTGTGGACGAGAAGACCATGGAGTACATCAGCGGCCGTGTGAACCGTCCCTGCGAGGCCTTCGAGGCCGACGCCGATGCGGAGTATGTCCGCGAGGTGGTCATCGACCTGGACAAGCTGGAGCCCACCGTGGCCATGCCTCACCTGCCTGAGAACACCAAGGTGGTCACTGAGGTAGCTGGTCTGCCCATCAACCAGGTGGTTATCGGCTCCTGCACCAACGGTCGCATCAGCGACCTGCGCGCCGCCGCCGCCGTCATGAAGGGCAAGAAGGTGGCCGCCAATGTGCGCTGCATCGTGATTCCCGCCACCCAGGAGATCGTCCTCCAGGCCATGAAGGAGGGACTCATCGAGACCTTCATCGAGGCTGGCGCCGCCGTCTCCACCCCCACTTGCGGTCCCTGCCTGGGCGGACACATGGGCGTTATGGCAGAAGGGGAGCGCACCGTCTCCACCACCAACCGCAACTTCGTAGGCCGCATGGGCCATGTCACCTCCGAGGTCATTCTGGCCTCTCCCGCTGTGGCTGCCGCCTCCGCCATTGCCGGCTGTGTCGCCGACCCCCGCAAGCTTTCTTAAAAGAAAGCTTGGCAAAGAATTTTGTGCGAAACTTCGTTTCGCCTCCTGGGGTTTTCGGAAGGGAAGAGGAGGACAGAGAAACGCTTCGTTTTTCGTTCTACAGTCCATATTTCCTCCCGATTCCCATTTGATAGATTGATTCAGAAAGGATTGAGACCTGATGAAGGTATATAAATACGGTGCCAACGTGGATACCGACGTCATCATCCCCGCCCGCCATTTGAATGATCCCTCTCCCGCCGCCCTGGCCTCCCACTGCATGGAGGACATCGACGTAGATTTTGCCTCCACCGTCCAGCCCGGCGACATCATCGTGGCCGGTCCCAACTTCGGCTGCGGCTCCTCCCGTGAGCACGCCCCTCTGGCCATCAAGTCCTGCGGCGTGAAGTGCGTCATCGCCCCCTCTTTTGCCCGTATCTTCTACCGCAACGCCATCAACATCGGCTTCCCCATCGTGGAGTGCGCCCAGGCCGCCGAGGAGATCCAGCCCGGCGACCAGGTGGATGTTGATTTTACCACCGGCGTCATTACCGACCAGACCACCGGCAAAACCTATCAGGCCGCGCCCTTCCCCGAGTTCATCAAGGGCATCATTGAAAGCGGCGGCCTGCTCAATTCTCTGAAGGCCCGGGGGGTGGCGAAATGAATTACAAAATCGCTCTCATCCGCGGCGACGGCATCGGCCCCGAAGTAGTGGGGGAGGCCGTCAAGGTTCTGGAGCAGGTGGGCAAGAAGTTCGGCCACACCTTTACTTACACCGACGTGCTCATGGGCGGCTGCGCCATCGATGCGGTGGGCAAGAGCTACCCCGACGGTACCGCCGAGGCCTGCAAGGCCTGCGACGCCGTCCTGCTGGGCGCGGTGGGCGGTCCCAAGTGGGGGCACTCCACCGACCCGGAGAAGCGCCCCGAGACCGCTCTGCTCTCCATCCGGAAGGATCTGGGGCTGTATGCCAACCTGCGTCCTGCCGCTCTCCGTCCCGCTCTGGCCGACGCCTGCCCCTTGAAGAAGGAGACCGCCGACAAGGGTATTGACCTGATGATGGTCCGTGAGCTCACCGGCGGCATCTACTTTGGCCAGAAGGAGCGCTACCAGACTGAGGACCGGGGAGAGGAGGCCTCCGACCGCATGGCCTACTCCGAGAAGGAGATCGAGCGCATCGGCCGCCGCGCCTTTGAGCTGGCCCGCCTTCGCCGCAAGAAGGTCGCCTCTGTGGACAAGGCCAACGTGCTGGAGACCAGCCGTCTGTGGCGGCAGGTGATGCACCGTCTGGCCGAGGAATATTCCGATGTCGAGTACGAGGACGTGCTGGTGGACAACGCCGCCATGCAGCTGGTCCGGGACCCCAGCCAGTTTGACGTGGTGGTCACCGAGAACATGTTCGGCGACATTCTCTCCGACGAGGCCAGCATGATCACCGGCTCTATCGGCCTGCTGCCCTCCGCCTCCATCGGCGACACCGCGCCCGGCCTCTACGAGCCCATCCACGGCTCCGCCCCTGACATCGCCGGGCAGGACAAGGCCAACCCCATCGCCACCATCCTCTCCGTGGCCATGATGCTCCGCTACTCCTCCACCTGGCCGACGAGGCCAACGCCGTGGAGCAGGCAGTGGACGCTGTCCTGGCCGAGGGCTACCGCACCGCCGACATTGCCAAGGCGGGGGAGAAGGCCATCGGCACTTTGGAGATGGGCCGTCTCATCTGTGAGCGCATCTGATATTGCCTTTGTTTCAAGCGGGCTCCGGCTTTCACCGGAGCTCGCTTTTTGCATATTGTCCAAAGGAGAGATGCAAAACTTTTGAAATTTTACGAGAATGGGCTTGCATTTTTGAAAGCGGAAGCATATAATGTTTTTTGCTGTGACAAAGTAAAGAAGTGCAAGGTTTTAGAACAGCGCCCAAATATTGCAAGCCTCTCCGTTTTGCAGTTTTCCATGCAGCGGAACAGGTAAATTGCATTATTATGAAGGAGTCCTTGCAAATATAACGATACGGAGGCGTTTCCTATGAAAGAGTTGTCCCGGATTGCACTGGCCATCGAGCCTTCTGCCACCATGGCCATTGACTCCATGTTCAAGCAGATGAAGGCTGACGGTTTGGATGTCATCGGCTTTGGTGCCGGTGAGCCTGATTTCCCCACTCCCGATTACATTAAGGAGGTTGGTATCCAGGCCATCCAGAATAACGACACCAAGTATACGCCTTCTGTGGGCACCGTGGCCCTGCGCAAGGCCATCTGCCAGCGTCTGAAGGAGGACTGCGGCGTGGAGTACACCCCCGCTGAGGTGGCTGTCTCCAACGGTGCCAAGCCCTGCGTCTATGTGGCTCTGCGCGCTCTGGTGAACCCCGGCGATGAGGTCATCCTGCCTGCTCCTTACTGGGTCAGCTACATTGAGCTCATCCGCATGGTGGGCGGCGTGCCCGTGGTGGTGGAGGCTACCGAGGCCGAGCACTTCAAGATCACTCCTGAGAAGCTCGCCGCTGCCATCACCCCCAAGACCAAGTGCATGATCCTCAACAACCCCTCCAACCCCACCGGCATGATGTACAGCCGCAAGGAGCTGGAGGAGATCGCCAAGGTCTGTGTGGAGAAGGACATCTATGTCATCTCCGACGAGATCTACTACCGCTTGGCCTATGACAACGAGGAGTTTGTCAGCTTCGCCGCTCTGGGCGAGGATGTGAAGGCCCGCACCCTGCTGGTCAACGGCGTGTCCAAGTCCTATGCCATGACTGGCTGGCGTATCGGCTACGTGGCCGCTCCCGCCGCCATCTCCAAGGTGATCGGCAACTATCTGGGCCACTGCACCGGTTCCCCCAGCTCCATCTCTCAGGCCGCTGCCGCCGAGGCTCTCTCCACCTCTCAGGAGACCGTGGAGAAGATGCGCGAGGCCTTCGAGGAGCGCCGCAACTACATGGTGGAGCGCATGAACCAGATCGAGGGCGTTTCCTGCATCAAGCCCGAGGGTGCCTTCTATGTCATGATGAACATCAGCAAGATCTTCGGCAAGGAGCTCTTCGGCCACGTCATCAAGGACGCCGACGACTTCGGCAACATGTTCCTGAAGTACGGCAAGGTGGCCGTGGTGCCCGGCACCAGCTTTGGCGCCCCTGAGTTCATCCGCTGGTCCTACGCCACCTCCATGGAGAACATCAAGGCCGGCCTGGACCGCCTGGAGTGCTTCCTCTCCGGCAAGGAGGTTTGATCTACTTTTCTTTCAAGAAAAGTAGACAAAAGAACTTTGTGGGAAACTTCGTTTCCCCTCTAAGCCCGTTATAAAAGCATCACGTGGGAGTGACATTCTTCGTCGCTCCCACGTTTTTTATTGTCACGGAATGGGCGGGCCGCATAGGATAGGCGGAAAGGGGAGAGGACCATGCCGCTCATACCATACGACCGGGACGCGGCGGTGCGCTACGCCCACCGCTGGGCCTTCAGCCGAAATCCACGATTTTATAATTTTGATGAATTGGGGGGCGACTGCACCAACTTCGCCTCCCAGTGTCTCTACGCCGGAGCGGGGATCATGAATTACACCCCAGATTTGGGCTGGTACTACATTGGCCCAAATAACAAAGCTCCCGCCTGGACAGGAGTACCTTATTTTTATAATTTTTTGACCCGTAAGCAGGAAAACCGGGGACCGGTAGGGGTGTCCGCCTCCATAGAGGAACTTCTGCCCGGCGATTTCGTCCAGCTCCGCTTTGATGGGGATGAGTTTGGACACACCCCGGTTGTGGTAGAGGTAGGCTTCCCCGCCACGTTGGAGAACGTATTAGTGGCCGCCCACAGCCAGGATTCCGACTTCCGCCCCCTCAACACCTATAACGTCCAGGAGATCCGATTCATCCATATTTTAGGTAGCAGAAAATAATTCTCATTATTGATTAAAAAAGCATTGGCGGAAGGAGCAAAATAGGATACAATACAGGTAAGCCCCCAAACAAACTAACACAAAGGAGAATTGCACATGGGTATTCTGGAACTCAAGCCCGGTTTTTATTTTACCGGCGCCCTGGATCACGACCTGCGGGTGTTTGACATCATCATGTACACCGAGTACGGCACCACCTACAATTCCTACGTGCTGAAAACTGCCAACCATACCGTTTTATTTGAGACGGCTAAGGCCAAATGCCTGGACAGCTGGCTGGAGAAGGTGGGCTCTATCACCCCCATCGACCAGGTGGACTATCTGGTGGTCAGCCACACCGAGCCCGACCACAGCGGCAGCGTGGAGCGCCTGCTGGAGCTCAATCCCCGGCTGAAGATCGTGGCCACCGGCTGCGCCATCAACTTTTTGAAAGAGATCGTCAATCGAGATTTCTACTCCATTGCCGTCAAGGACGGCCAGACCCTGGAGCTGGACGATAAGACGCTGGAGTTCATGGTGGTTCCCAACCTCCACTGGCCGGACACCATGTACACCTATATCCGACAGGACAAGGTGCTGGTCACCTGTGACTCCTTCGGTTCCCACTACGCCTGCGACGGTATCCTGGCCAGCGCCGTTACCGACCAGGAGGGCTACTGGAAGGCCACCAAGTATTACTACGACTGCATCATCGGCCCCTTCAAGAGCTTTATGCTGGACGCTTTGAAGCGGGTGCGCCCCCTGGAGCTGGAAATGATCTGCCCCGGCCACGGCCCGGTGCTGGACACCGGCATTCCCCACATGCTGGATACCTACGAGCAGTGGTCCACCGTCATCAACCCTAACCCCCGGCCCACCGTCATCATTCCCTACGTCAGCGCCTACGGCTACACTGGACAGCTGGCTCAGGCCATCGCCCAGGGTATCACGGACAAGGGCGGCATCGATGTGCGCCTTTATGACATGGTGGAGGCAGATGCCGCCCAGGTGGCCGAAGAACTGCTCTACGCCGACGGCTTCCTGCTGGGCACCCCCACCATCGTGGGCGAGGCCCTCAAGCCCATCTGGGACCTGACCACCGGTATGTTTGCCGGCACCCACGGGGGCAAGGTGGCCTCCGCCTTCGGCAGCTATGGCTGGAGCGGCGAGGGCGTGCCCCACATCATGGAGCGCCTCAAGCAGCTCAAGCTCAAGACTCTGGAGGGCTTCCGGGTGCGCTTCAAGCCCAGCGAAGACCAGCTCAAACAGGCCCGGGAGTACGGCATGGAATTTGCCCAGGCT
Source organism: Flintibacter sp. (assembly GCF_046973065.1). Taxonomy (NCBI): domain Bacteria; kingdom Bacillati; phylum Bacillota; class Clostridia; order Eubacteriales; genus Flintibacter; species Flintibacter sp. The sequence goes on from NZ_JBKVXZ010000024.1 coordinate 43,746, forward strand.
GTGCTGGACAACCTCCATCCCATCCAGCGCGCTCCCAAGGGAAAGGTGCGCTGCGACGTGTGCGGCGCGGTGTTTGATGCCGACGCGGAGGTATGCCCCGTCTGTAAGGTTGGTCGCGAGCACTTTGTCCCCCTCACCGGGGAGGAGAAGGCCCCCAAGGAGGAGCTGGTGCGGTGCAAGGTATGCGGCGCGGTGTTTGAGTCGGACAAGGAGCGCTGCCCCGTGTGCGGCGTCGGTCCCGAGTATTATGTTCCCGTGAAGAAGGAGGAGAAGAAAGCCTCCGGCACCCGCAAGCTGGTCAAGTGCCTGGTGTGCGGCGAGATTTTCGACTCCTCTCTGGACACCTGCCCGGTGTGCGGCGTGGGCCGGGACAAGTTTGTGGAGGTAGAGGTGGAGGAGACCGCCTTCCGCAACGATACCCAGAACACCTACGTCATCCTGGGCAATGGCTGCGCCGGCGTCAGCGCCGCCCAGGCCATCCGGGAGCGGGACAAGACGGGCCGCATCCTGCTCATCTCCAACGAAGGCCCGGCCTACCAGCGCCCCATGCTGACAAAAGCTATGCTCTCCGGCCTCACCGCCGACCAGATGGCCCTGCACCCCGCCGGGTGGTATGAGGCCCAGAACATCGTCCAGATCCTGGAGCGCCAGGTGGTGGCGGTGGACACCCAGAATAAGCAGGTGGAGATGGACGGCGGCTTCAAGCTGCCCTACACCAAGCTCATCTTTGCCCTGGGCAGCGAGTGCTTCATTCCGCCCATTCCCGGCCACGACAAGCAGGGCGTGGTAGCCATCCGCCGTCTCAGCGATGTGGAGAAGATCCAGGCCATGGGCAATACCCTCAAGCAGGCTGTGGTCATCGGCGGCGGCGTGCTGGGACTGGAGGCCGCCTGGGAGCTGCGTAAGGCAGGCATTGAGGTAACCGTCCTGGAGCTGGCCCCCAAGCTGATGGGCCGTCAGCTGGACGACCAGGCCGCGGCGTTGCTGCTGGACGCCTGCGGAAAGTCTCAGGTCCGGGTGGAGACCGGCGTGCAGATCCAGTCCATCCAGGGCGGCGAGACCGTCACCGGCGTGGAGCTGGGCAGCGGCGAGGTCATCCCCGCCCAGCTGGTGGTGGTGTCTGCCGGCGTGCGTGCCAACACTGCCATCGCCCAGAGCGCGGGCATCGAGATCGACCGGGCCATTGTGGTCAACGAGCGCATGGAGACAAACCTGCCCGGCGTGTACGCCTGCGGCGACTGCGCCCAGTACCAGGGCATCAACTACGCCCTGTGGCCCGAGGCCCAGGAGCAGGGCAAGACAGCGGGGGCCTGCGCCGCCGGAGAGCTGGCGGCCTACCAGCCCATCGCCCCGGTGCTGGCCTTCCACGGTATGGGCACCGAGCTGTTCTCCCTGGGCGACCCCGGCAAGCAGCCCGGTGTGGAGTACAAGACGGTGGAGGTCCGGGACGAGGCCCGGAACACCCTGGAGCGGTACTACTTCACCGCCGGCAAGCTGTGCGGCGTGATTCTGGCGGGTGACCTCTCCAAGATGGCAGACATGATGGCCGCCATCGACGAGAAGCGCTCTTTTGCCGAGTTCTTCGCCTAAATCATCTCCTCTTTCCCGGCTGGGCATCCGCTCAGCCGGGAATTTTTTCTTCTTCCATTGACATAGACTCGGATGTGCTGATAAGATAGAGCGTACACAAAAATCAGCCCCTTCAGTGCCCAGCCTCGCCGCTGGGGTAAAAGGAAATCGGGTGCAAGTCCCGAGCGATCCGGTCACTGTAAGCGGGGAGCCTGCCGCAGGATGCCATTGTCCGGCCAATAACGCCGGGTGAGAAGGCGCGGCGGGCGCCGATCCGCAAGCCAGGAAGCCTGCTGAGGGAGCCATGGTGGGTATCTTCCGCAGAAAGTAGCCCCATCTGGATTTTTGGGCGGTTTGCTGCACCCATTTTTCCGATGCCTGCTTTCTCCGGGAAGCAGGCATTTCTGCTTTCCGAGAGGCAGGACATCTCGATGCGCAAGATACAAAAAGAAAGGAGATCGTATGAATACCTGGAAACGCCCCCTGTCCGCGCTGCTGGCCCTGTCGCTGGCTCTCACTCTGTCCGCATGCAGCGGACAGCCCATGTCGGATACCTCCGGCTCCCAAAGCACATCCTCTGCTGTCTCGGACAGCTCCGATGGCTACTATCCCGTCACCATCACCAATTACAACTACGCCGGGGAAGAGGTAAGCTACACCTACAACGAAGCCCCCCAGCGGGTGCTGGCTGTCTATCAGGGCTGCATCGAGACCATGATCGCCCTGGGACTGGAGGACCACGTCATTGCCAGCTACGGCCTGGACAACGAGGTAAAGCCGGAGTGGCAGGATGGATTCTCTAAAATGCACTACGATGACTCCGTTTTTGCCCCGGATAAAGAGACTGTCACTTTGATGGAACCCGATTTTATCTTCTCCTGGGGCTCCTACTTTGGAGACAAAAAGCTGGGGGACGTGGATGCCTGGAATGAGAAGGGTGTGGGGACCTATATGAACTCCAACACCGTTCCCGGCGGCACCCGCACCTTGGAAAACGAGTACACCGACATTTTGAACATCGGCAAGATCTTTCACGTGGAGGACAAGGCCCAGGCTCTGGTAGATGAGATGAAGGCCCAGGTGTCCGACACCCTGTCCGCAGTGAAGGGACAATCCCCGGTGACGGTGGCAGTGGTGGAGCCCATCAGCGGCAGCATCACCAACTATGGTGCCAAGTCTCTAGCAGGGGACATGGTGACAGCCTTGGGCGGGGAGCTGGCCATGCCCCAGGCCGACTCCATCAGCAAGGAGGACCTGGTGGCCGCCGACCCGGAGGTCATCTTTGTGGTGTACATGGCCTATTCCGGCGACGACCCCGAGAGCGTGAAGCGTGAGCAGCTGTCCCTCATTCAGGATGACCCCGCCCTTCAGAGCCTGCAGGCGGTCAAGAACGGTAACGTCCATCTCATCATGTTGGGCGACATGTACGCCAGCGGTCCCCGGACTCTGGACGGCCTGAAGACCCTGGCCCAAGGCATGTACCCGGAGCTGAGCCTGTGAGTCGGAACGGAAAAGCACGCCTGGCCCTGGTGATCCTAGCCGCCGCCCTCATCTTATCCCTGGGACTGGCGGTGAGCGTGGGTTCCATGGC
>NZ_JBKVXZ010000025.1:0-21866 GCF_046973065.1 Flintibacter sp.
TACAGTGGACAGGTCGTCATTTTTGGACGATAGCACGACGGATTCTGCTGTGTTTCTTATAAAAATTAAACAAAACAAGGGGGCACATCATAGATTGCATCCCCTTGTTTCCAAATAATTTTCATATTATAATGATAAAATCAATCCACTTTCAGGGATAGAGGAGGGAAACCTGTGGCCTATCGATACCAAATTGGCTTTCTGGGCTATGGTCAGCTTACCCAATTGGCCCAAGAGGTCCTGTCGGAGCTCTCCTGGCCGGATACGGAGATCCAGGTAATGAATTGCACAGCTGATACCCTGCAGGCCTGTGTGGAGCAGGGACGCCGAAATGGGTGTGAGGTATTTGTAGGTGGCGCAGCCAACGCCGCTGAATTTGTCCGGCAGGGACAGGGCCACCTGGTGGAGATCCCTGTGGGAGATCTGGATTACCTGACCGCACTGCACTCCGCGCTGGAGCGGGGGCGCCGCCCAGCCATTGTTTTGTATTATCGCGTCCATCTTCCGGATATGGCTGCCTATGAGCGGCTGTTAGGAGATCCTGCGACCCTTTTGACCTACGAGGATACCCAGGAGCTGGAGGAAAAGATCGCTCAAACCGACTGTGATATAATCATTGGAGCCTCCCACGCCGTAGAGACAGCCGAAAAGCTTGGAAAAGCTGGGATCCTCCTCTATCCCGGGAAACCGAGCATTGCCCAGGCGCTGGAAGACGCCCGCCGACTGGCCCGTCAACTGCATCAGGAGCAGAAAAACCAGACCATTCTCCGCTCCATTGTCAATAACTCCACCTTTGGCGTGATGGTTTGCAATGCCATGGGAGAGGTAATTCTTTTTAACCGGGCAGCCCAGCAGCTCACTGGGTTTTCCGGCCGGGACGTTCGGGGACGGCACATCGATCAGATTTTCCCGACCCTGAAAACCTCCCGCTTTCTGGCGGGTACACAAGAGCAGCAGGACGGATACCATCTTATTCAGGATACGATGTTCCGCTGTGTGCAGACCAAAATACAGCTGCGGGAGGAGTCCCTTGGGGTTTTGACCACCTTTTACATGGATACCCGCAGCCGGAAGCGAAATTTGCCCGTCAGTCTGCCGGAGTCCAAGGCCCAGGCTACCTTTGCGGATTGGATGGCCTGCTGTGCCGGATTGGATGGCTGTACCCGTCAGGCGCTGCAGTATGCACACGTTCCCCTGAGCTTGACCATTTTGGGTGAGGAAGGAAGTGGCCGGGAGTGGCTGGCTCAGTGTATTCATAATGCGGCCTTCGGGGAAAACAGCCCCTATGTGCGCATCAATTTTGCTGCCTTTTCCAGCCAGGATGCAGGCCGGCTGCTGCTTGGGATGGAACAGGATGGCCGTACCGTGGAGAGCATGCTGGAATTTGCTCAACAGGGTACCGTCGTACTGGAGCACCTGGATCAGGCCCAGCCCCAGGCGCTTTCCTGCCTGATGGATGTGATGCGCCATCAGAGGATCAAACACCTGGGTGGACAGATGGCGATCCCGCTCCGTGTCCGGTTTATCACCCTGGCCACCCCGGAGGAAGCTCAGCACTTCTCCCCTGCCCTGCGAGAACTGTGTGGGATCCTGACCTTGACCTTGCCGCCTCTTCGGGAGCACCCCGCAGATATTCCCGCCCTGTTCATGCGGTATCTGAGACAATATACCGAGCGGGCTGAACAAGTTCCCCGCCTTTCCAGCCGCATGGAACAGCTGCTGTCCTTCTACCACTGGCCGGGCAACCTGGAGGAACTGTCCGCTGTTTGTCAGCGCTACCTGTATGCCCTCAGTATGGAGCCAAGCAGCACGGTGAATACCCGCTGCCGTCTGCTGACCAACGCCATTGGAGAGCAGGCACTGTTTCAGTCCCTGCTGCTGCAATACCCCGCACTCTCTCCCGGAGCGGCGGAGAATCCCGGTCAATTTCAAGCCGGCGTGGCCGCAGCCAAAGAAATTCTGGGCTATGGCAATGCTGCCTTGGCAGAAAAGCTGGGCTTGAGCCGGACCACCCTTTGGCGGAAATTGTCTTCCGGATCGTCTTCTTGAGCAGGAATCACTCAATTCTAAAAGAGAAACAGTGAATTTAACCCACAGTTACTTTTTTGACCGATTCATATAACTACCGCGCTATTGTTCCTCTTCCCTGCCTCTGTTATGATGGAGATACAAGAGAAAGGGAGGTAGAACGATGAAGCTTGGCGAGATCATCCTGGAGAAGCGAAAGACCCTCTCCCTGACCCAGGAACAGCTGGCCGACTATCTGGGCGTGTCGGCTCCGGCGGTCCATAAGTGGGAAAAAGGAGTTTCCCATAGTTAAAGATACCACAAACCCACGCTTATAATATTTCTCTAAGATGGAAATGTCTTTTTGCTGTCATGACAGAGTTCTAAAGTAATTCACACCAATGCCTTATTGATAGTTCAATCCAATATTGTTTTTCTCATCTATTTCACAAGCCGGATGCTGTTTGAAACAGACATTCGGCTTGTTTTATTTGTATCTATCTTTATTTGATCTTAATACGTTTAGGCAATCTCTTATTATTTTATAGTATTCCGCATGGTACGATATAAACACTCATGTATACCACAGACCGATATTGTAGGAGAAGATACATATGGAGAAGATACAACAGACAAGGTCAGGTGTCGAGATAGGTGAGGAAGGTACGCACCTTGCTGGAAAGCTAAAAATCTTTTTTGGCTATGCAGCGGGTGTAGGCAAGACCTATGCCATGCTCGAGGCAGCCCATCAGGCGCAAAAAGAGGGCATGGATGTTGTGGTGGGCTATGTGGAGCCCCATGCCAGACCAGATACATTGGCGCTCTTGGATGGGCTGGAGAGTTTACCTTGCAAAGAGATTGACTATCGCGGAATTAAACTGAAAGAGTTTGATCTGGATCGAGCGCTGCAGAGGAAACCACAACTCATTCTGGTAGACGAATTGGCCCACAATAATGCCCAGGGGTGCCGACACACAAAGCGGTATCAGGATGTGGAAGAACTGCTCCAGGCTGGGATCAACGTCTATACCACAGTGAATGTGCAGCATTTGGAGTCGCTCAACGATTTGGTGTCCTCCATCACAGGCATTGCCGTCAATGAGCGAATCCCGGATCATGTTTTTGACCGGGCCAATCAGGTTGAACTGGTGGATATTGAGCCGGACGAGTTGGTGAAACGCCTCCAGATGGGAAAAGTGTACCGGGAGCGCCAGGCAAAACAGGCCCTCCAACACTTTTTTACCACCGAAAATTTGGCTGCCCTGCGTGAGATCGCTATGCGGCGTACTGCGGATCAGCTGAACCGCGCGGCGCTGCAGGAAGGTAAGGAAAAGAGCGCGAAAGCCGGGGAACACATTTTGATCTGTCTTTCGTCTGCACCTTCCAATGCGAAAGTGATCCGAACCGCTGCACGAATGGCGGAAGCCTTTCACAGCGGTTTTACAGCGCTCTTTGTGCAGACACCGGAAACAAAAGAATTATCCGGCGAAAACCTGAAGCGCCTGCGTAGTAATCTGCGTCTCGCGGAGCAGCTGGGCGCACAGATTTCTACGGTATATGGAACGGAACCCGCCGTACAGATTGCGGAATATGCCCGTGTCAGCGGCGTGACAAAAATCGTTATGGGGCGCATCAACCATAAGCAAAACCCGATTACAGGGAAAAAGAGTCTGGCGGATCGCCTGATTGAACTGACAGATCTGGATGTATACATTATTCCGGATCACCAACCGCTGTATAAAAAGCCTCTTGGAAAGCTTCATGTTTCCAAAGCACGCTTTACATGGAAAGACACAGGCATTATGCTGGCCTCTCTGCTGCTTTCCTCCCTTGCGGGATTTGGCTTTTATTACGCTGGATTCAGCGAATCAAACATCATTACGGTTTACATTTTGGGAGTTCTTATTACGGCGGTTTGGACAAATGGTCACTTTTATGGCGCCATTGATTCTCTCCTCAGTGTTGCCGCTTTCAATTTTCTTTTTACAGAACCTCGTTTTACCTTTCAAGCCAACGATCCCAGCTACCCTGTTACATTTCTCATTATGCTTTTCTCCAGCGTGATTGCAAGCTCATTGGCCAGCCGCGTAAAAGCACAGGCCCGTTTGGCGGCACAAAAAAGCTACTATACGGAACTGCTTTTGGGAAGCAGTCAAAAACTGCAAAAAGGGCGGACCGAATGGGATTGCCTTCGGTTGACTGCGGAACAATTAAATCGGCTTTTTGACCGACCTGTTCTCTATGCTCTAAGTGGAACGGAAAAGGAATTGGCGTTTCGGGTAGAACCGTCCGATGAACAGAATATTTTGATGGAATTGGGCCCCGAAGAAATCGGGGTGGCCAAGTGGGTACAAAGAAACAACAAGCACGCAGGTGCAACCACAAACACACTGCCGGACTCTAAATGGCTTTTCCTGTCTGTCCGGGGAACGCAGGGAGTAATGGGGATTGTTGGAATTCCCATTGCAGGTTATTCCATCCCGGACGCATTCGAAAAAAACCTTATGATTGCCATATTAAGTGAATGCGGTCTCAGCCAGGAACGTATCCGGCTGCAGGAAGAACGAAATAAAGCAGCGCTTCAGACACAAAAAGAGCGGCTGCAAGCTAATTTGCTTCGAGCAGTCTCTCATGATTTACGTACACCGCTCACAAACATCAGCGGCAGTGCCGATATGCTGATGCAAGAAGAGTCTGCACTTGATCCGGCAATCAGGAAAAAGCTGTACACGGCAATTTATGACGATACAAACTGGCTGATTAACATGACAGAAAATCTGTTGGTAGCCACTCATCTGGAAACAAATAAGGAATCCTTCAAAATGAGTCCGGAACTGATCGAAGATCTTTTCCAGAGTGTAGTTGCACATCTGGATCGCAGAGCTGCAGAACATCACATATCTGTCCATTTGGAAGATGCCACACTCATGGCTGCTATGAACGCAAGACTGATTCAGCGCGTCATCATCAATATTATGAACAACGCAATTCAGTACACGCCTAAGGAATCAAATATTGAACTGAGTGCCATAAAGAAAGGAAATGTTGTGCAGATAAGCGTCACCGATGATGGCCCGGGAATTCCGAATGATGCAAAAAGGCACTTGTTTGATTTGTTCTACACTGCCGGGCAAGGGAAAGCGGATTGTCAAAGAGGTCTGGGGCTTGGGCTCAATCTATGCCAATCTATTGTCGCCATGCATGGGGGAAAAATAGATGTACTGGACCATATGCCAGCCGGGACTATATTCCAGTTTACACTCCCCTTGGTTTCTGCTGAGGAAGTGAAATATTAATCTCCTGTTAATATCCCGTCATCTTCCTTAATCCCTACTTATTACAGAGTGCGGTATTCTATGAACGCAAAACAGATGTTGTGTGTTTTGCTTGCCTGTCAATTGCGAAATCTTATGGCAGAGTATATGCTGCTTCGCATGGCTATGATCGGCGTCATCATCGGAATGTTTGCGCTGACGATCACTGCCAGGAAAATGGCGCATGTGGCATGGCATCATTTATTTCAACGAAAGGAGCCCCGAGTATGATGGATTGCTTTATGGTAGGAACCCTGTTGGCCGGTTTTGGCCTTGTCTGGATGCTGGTGAATTGGTGCCAGCGGCAAGTCGATTCTCAGGAATAATGGAGAGTAGGAGTTGAACAGTATGATTTTGCTCGGAATTATTGTTTTGCTGCTGGGCGGATATCTGGTATACGCCTTGGCGCATCCGGAGCGATTTTAATGTCGAGGACACAGTATAGGAGGAGTTTCATATGTTACAGCTGGTTCTGACATTGATCATTTATTTGATCCTTGTCATTCCGGTGGGGCGGTATCTGTATCATATTGCCGCTGGAAAACACACCTTTGCCGACCCTGTATTTGATCGAGTAGACGGGGCAATTTATAAGTTGGGCGGGGTAGATCCCCACAAGGGTATGAACTGGAAACAGTACGCCATGGCCCTGATCGGCACCAACGCAGTGATGATCGCCATCGGCTACTTGATTCTCCGTCTCCAGAGCATCCCCCTCCTGAATCCCAATGGGATCGAGGAAATGGAACCTACTCTGGCCTTCAATACCATCATCAGTTTTATGACCAACACCAACCTGCAGCACTACTCTGGTGAAAGCGGATTGAGCTATCTTTCTCAAATGCTGGTCATCATCTTTATGATGTTTGTTTCGGCAGCCAGCGGCTATGCCGCCTGTGTGGCCTTTATCCGCGGCCTGGCAGGAAAAACGAAGGACAATGTGGGAAACTTTTTTGCCGATCTGGTTCGCATCACCACCCGTGTACTGCTGCCCTTCTCTCTGGTAGGCGGACTGCTGCTGGTATGGCAGGGTGTGCCGCAGAACTTTTCGGAGAATGTGGTGGTGCAAACCCTGGAAGGTACATACCAGGTCTTGGCTATGGGTCCCGTAGCGGCACTTGAAATCATTAAGCACCTGGGTACCAATGGCGGCGGATTTTTTGGCGCCAATTCCACCACGCCCATGGAGAACCCTACCATCCTGTCCAACCTGATTGAGCTGTATTCCATGATGCTGCTGCCCGGCGCCTGCGTCATTACCTTTGGAAAAATGGTGGGAGAAGGTCGTCGCCAGCATCAGAAGGGCAAGACTCCGGAAAATGCTCTGCCTGCTCATCAGGAAGGAATCACCGCCCGGCTGCTGGGCAAAGAAGGCCGAAGCATCTTTTTGGCCATGGGAATTTTGTTCCTGGTAGGCCTGAGCCTTTGCTACTGGGCGGAATTGCAGGGCAACCCCGCACTGGCTGACATCGGCCTGAGCCAGGCCCAGGGCAGCATGGAAGGTAAGGAGGTCCGTTTCGGCATTGAACAGTCGGCTCTGTTCACCACGGTGACAACCTCCTTTACCACTGGTACCGTCAATAATATGCACGATACGTTAACACCTCTTGGCGGCATGGTCCCCCTGCTGCATATGATGCTCAACTGTGTCTTCGGCGGCAAGGGTGTTGGCCTGATGAATATGATTTTGTACGCCATCCTGGCGGTGTTCATCTGCGGTCTAATGGTAGGGCGTACTCCCGAATATCTTGGTAAGAAGATTGAGGGACGTGAGATGAAGCTTACCGCATTGGCCATCATTATCCACCCGTTGCTGATTCTGGCTTTCTCTGCTCTGGCGGTGGCGACGGCCGCCGGTCAGGCAGGCATTACCAATCCCGGATTCCACGGCTTGAGCCAGGTGCTGTATGAATACGCCTCCTCTGCAGCGAATAACGGATCCGGATTTGAAGGGCTGGCAGATAATACCTACTTCTGGAACATTACCACCGGTATTGTCATGTTCCTGGGGCGGTATCTGCCCATCGTGATTCAATTGGCCATTGCAGGCTCGCTGATGAAGAAGAACTATGTTAACGAGTCTGCTGGCACGCTGCGGACCAGTACCGTAAGTTTTGCTGTGATTCTTGTGTTCGTGGTGTATATCTTTGCTGCGCTGACATTCTTCCCGGCGCTGGCGCTGGGCCCCATTGCTGAACATCTGACCCTTTGGGGCTAAGGAGGATTTTCGTAATATGAGTAAGAAACAAAATAAAAAGCTGCTGACCCCGGAGATCCTGAAACAGGCTCTCATCGGTTCGGTAAAAAAGCTGGACCCCCGATATATGATCAAGAATCCGGTCATGTTCGTCGTGGAAATCGGCTTCCTGATCACGCTGCTGCTGACGATTGTGCCGGGGCTGTTTGGTGAGGGCGATACCGGCCTGCGTACTTACAATTTGATCGTTTCCATTATTCTGCTGGTGACGGTGCTGTTTGCTAACTTCGCGGAGTCTGTGGCAGAGGGGCGGGGCAAGGCGCAGGCTGCCAGCCTGAAGAAAACCCAGAAGGACACCGAAGCCCATTTGCTGGACCAGGACGGTAACGAAACCATCGTTTCTTCCAGCGAGCTGAAAAAGGGCGATGTTGTTATGGTAGTGGCCGGTGAGGTCATCCCCGGCGACGGCGAGGTGATTGAGGGCATTGCGTCAGTGGATGAATCGGCGATCACCGGCGAGTCCGCCCCCGTGGTCCGTGAGAGTGGCGGCGACTTCTGCTCCGTTACCGGCGGTACCACCGTGGTATCCGACTGGCTGAAAATCCGCATCACCTCTGATCCCGGCAACAGCTTTCTGGATCGGATGATCGCTCTGGTGGAAGGGGCCTCCCGGAAAAAAACGCCCAATGAAATTGCGTTGAGTACGCTCCTGGTTTCCCTGACCATCATTTTCCTGATTGTTATTGTCACCTTGTATCCCATCGGTATGTATTGTGGGGTTCAGCTGCCGCTATCCACCCTGATTGCCCTGATGGTTTGCCTGATCCCCACCACCATCGGCGGTCTGCTCTCCGCCATCGGCATTGCCGGTATGGACCGCGTGACCCGCTTCAATGTGATTGCTATGTCCGGTAAGGCGGTGGAAGCCTGCGGCGATGTGGACACCATGATTCTGGATAAGACCGGTACCATTACATTCGGCAACCGCCTGGCCGCTGATTTCTTCCCCGTGGAGGGTGCAAGCCGTGGCGATCTGATTCGCTGTGCGGCTCTGACCAGCCTTCATGATGAAACTCCTGAGGGTAAATCCATTCTGGAACTGGCACGCCGTCTGGGAGACAACAGTGAGGAAATCCCCGGTTCTTCCTTTATGGAATTTACCGCCCAGACCCGCATGAGCGGCGTGGATCTTCCCGATGGCACTAAGGTTCGCAAAGGCGCCTCGGACGCTATTGAGCAATACGTTACGTCTCAGGGCGGAACGGTTCCGGCCGATCTGCATGTTCATGTAGAAAAGGTTTCTTCCCTAGGTGGCACCCCTCTGGTTGTATGCCAAAATAAGCAGGTGCTTGGCGTTATTTATCTGAAAGACACTGTAAAGCCCGGCATGGCAGAGCGTTTTGAGCGCCTGCGGGCCATCGGCATCAAGACCATCATGTGTACCGGCGACAACCCCTTGACTGCAGCCACCATCGCCAAGGAGGCCGGGGTGGACGGCTTTATTGCCGAGTGCAAGCCGGAGGACAAGATCAGCGTTATCAAAAAGGAGCAGGCGGAGGGAAAGATCGTTGCCATGACCGGCGACGGTACCAACGACGCGCCCGCCCTTGCCCAGGCAAATGTGGGCCTTGCCATGAACTCCGGCACCACCGCGGCCAAGGAAGCCGCCAACATGGTGGATCTGGACTCCGACCCCACCAAGATCCTGGAGGTGGTGGAGATCGGCAAGCAGCTGCTCATCACCCGCGGCTCTCTCACCACCTTCTCGATTGCAAACGATATCGCAAAGTATTTTGCGATCATTCCCGCTATGTTTATGGCGGCCATCCCGCAGCTGGGTGTTCTGAATATCATGCACCTGAGTACACAAAACAGTGCCATCCTGTCTGCATTGATTTTTAATGCGATCATCATTCCCTGCCTGATTCCTCTGGCGATGAAAGGCGTCAAGTACCGCCCCATGTCTTCCGGGAAAATGTTGGCTCGGAATATGATGATCTATGGTCTGGGCGGCGTTGTCACTCCATTCATCGGAATCAAAATCATTGACATGATCATTGCTCCCGTACTGACGGCAATGGGCATCTGAGGAGGTCCCTTACTATGAACGAAACAGCAAACAAGAACGCATTCTTTCACGGTCTGCGTCAATCTTTGGTGGTAACATTAATATTGTTGCTGCTCTGTGGTTTTGTATTTCCTGTATTGCTCACCGGCATTTCCGCGTTGATTTTCCCCAGCCAAGCCAGTGGCAACCTGGTCTATGCAGACGGCCAGGCTGTGGGGGCAGCAAATGTAGGACAGGATTTCACTGAGCCCTATTTCATGAAGGGTCGTCCTTCGGCTTACAATTATAACACCTATTATAAAGATGAACAGGGCAACCAATACTACAACGATGGCAGTGCGTTTGCCGGGCTCAGTTCCGGTTCCAACAATTATGCCCCCTCCAATCCTGCCCTGACGGAACGGGTTGAGGCCGACATCGAGGCGTTCCTGGAAGCAAACCCGGACGTGAAACGGGAGGATATTCCTGCTGATCTGATGACGGCTTCCGGTTCCGGACTGGACCCGCACATTACACCTGAGTCCGCCCGCATTCAGATTCCCGCGCTGGCAGCAGCCTCCGGACTGAGTGAGGAAAAGTTGGAACAGATTGTGGCGGATAACACAGAGGGTAAGCTGCTGGGTATTTTCGGGGAAGAAACCGTCAATGTTCTCGGCGTGAACCTGGACATTGCCAAGGCGATGGGCCTTGTGGTGGATGCGTCCAAGTAAGTGCCCTCCCCGCTGGTTTTCGATAACGGAGGCACACTATGCAATTCCATTATGACAAAACGCTAAAGCAGAAAATCAAAGCAATGACCCAGATTGCAGATGAAACTCCGGCGTGGCTGACGATATGCCTGGCAAAGTCCTTAAAGGAATGGCTTGGTCAATCGTGCAGAGTATCCTATCAAGATGGGAAGCCGCAGCTTCAATTGGGGTATGAAGTCCTGTCCGTGCCGGTTTTGGAGTTTGCACAGACATTCGCTCCCCTGGCCTGCAAAGTCAATCCCATATGGCCTGTTCAGATTTTTGGAATGGCGGAGAACCGCGAATTGATTGAACTTTCATTTTCTGAAATGGGCGGTGGGTACATTGTGCAGCAACACAATATTTCCGGAATCTGGTGTGACAATTTTCAGGATATCTATTTATGTATCCAGTTTCCTGATCCTTTGTCGGCTGATTGTATGTACCAGCTTTTATGCGCAGCGGTACATGATGCGTATGTGGTTGCTTTTGACTGGAGATTTGCCGATTTTCTGAACCAGCAGAGGCTGTTTACGGCGGATCGCACCTTGTCCTACTGCTATGTTTCGTTGAATAGCAACTCGGCGCAGGAGAACCCTGCTGCCTGCTTGTCCGGGCTGCAACCGCAGCAAAAGGAAAACTTATGGCGTCTGTTTTTAGAAAAGCATCTGGTTCCGCCTGAATTTGAATGGCTCCGGGATGCATTGCTGCAGGACGGTGTCCCAAACTGGATCGAATGGCATTTGGCGCTCTATCGGACTTTGGAGCAGTTGGGCATCCGATTTCTCTGCAGCGGAGGTCAGTTTGAGCTTATGGACAGCGCGGGGAAACGCCTCTATTTCAGCGTGGATCACACCAATGCCGCAGAACATGTGCTGATGAAGATCCTCTTCCCGCTGAATCAATAAGTTCATCTTCCTATGCCATGCAAAAGGCCGCCGATCTGCCTGTACAGTTCAGGCAGACCGGCGGCCTTTTATCTGTTCTTAATTCCATATGTGCAATCCTTTTCCCGGTTTTAGTTTCTGCGCGCTATCATAATGCCATAAGGAGGAGACAGATATGTTTGCGTTAAAGTTAAAAAAGCGTGTCTCTCGTTTTGAAAACCATGTTGACGCCGCCATGGAAAAGTTTCTTTTCCATCACAGGTTGTTGGGGTTTTTGCTCATCTTCATTGGAATGCCTCTTGTCACCTTGGCAGCAGTTTGTGTATGTACAACAATTATTACTTTTCCAATCGCTTTCATGTTTGGCTGGATATGAGACGGGTTTGCGGTTCAAGAAAGTGTTAAATATGAATATTGCCAAAATTATGATTCCCAAGATTTGCACTGTTGTTTTACATGAGCGCAGCACGATCCGGCAGGGATTAGAAGTCTTAGCACATTGCCATTATACGGCCATTCCAGTATTGGACACCGAGGAGCATTATATCGGAAGCGTTACGGAAGGAGATTTTCTCAGACATATCTTGAAAACCGGTACAACAGATATGAAGGAACAGGAGAAGTATTCTGTTAGAGACATTTTACGGCGCGACTTTTGCCCGGCGCTTTCTATTGAGGCGGAGTTTGATGTCGTGGTGGATGCCTCGCTTCGACAAAATTTTGTCCCGGTTGTTGATAGCAGAAACGCACTTTGTGGAATCGTCACTCGCCGTAGACTGATTGCAGAGATTGCGGCTTCTAAAAAGTAGTTTCCAATAAGAGGAGTGACTTGTGCCTTAATACCGTCTTAATATGCGTCCTAATACATTAACACCTCCTTTAAACCAGATATGGATAATGGGGGTATAAAGAAATAATAAAGGCGTATTAAGAGGTGGAGGCTTATGTGGCAGTTTTTACATAAAAACAATAAGTCCCCTTTCCGGGTTATCATATTGGGATTTTTTCTGGTCATATTAATGGGAAGTTTCCTTCTTATGCTTCCAGTATCAACACAAGAGGGAACCAGTACCTCGTTTTTGGATGCTCTGTTTACTTCCACATCCGCTGTCTGTGTAACAGGATTGGTGATACATGATACAGCTACTTACTGGTCGAATTTTGGACAATTTATCATTATTTTGCTGATACAAATAGGCGGACTTGGTGTCGTGACGGTGGCAGGCGCCTTTGCCATTCTCTCGGGGCGAAAAATCGGACTCATGCAGCGAAGTACCATGCAGGAAGCAATTGCAGCCCCCAATGTGGGAGGCATTGTTCGTCTGACCCAGTTTATTCTAAAGACAGCCCTGATAGTCGAATTATTAGGAGCCGCGCTTCTTTTTCCTGTGTTTTACCAAGAGTTTGGACTTATTAAGGGTGCTTGGTATGCTTTATTCCACTCCATATCCGCTTTTTGTAATGCAGGGTTTGATCTGATGGGAATGAAAGCTCCTTTTTCCTCCTTGACGGATTATGCAAGGAACCCAATCGTTTCCCTTGTGATTGCGCTTTTGATCGTGGTGGGAGGAATTGGCTTTCTGACCTGGGAGGATATTCGCACCAATCGGCTGAATCTCCGAAAATACCGGATGCAGAGCAAAGTGATTCTCACCGTGACCGGCATCTTAATCCTGCTTCCAACAATCTATTTTTTCTTTTTTGAGTTTGAGGATGCGCCTATCGGAGAGCGATTTCTTTTATCGATTTTTCAGGCCGTCACGCCTAGAACCGCCGGCTTCAACACGGCGGATCTCACGGCCATGAGCGAAACCGGGCAGTCGATGATTACGATTCTAATGCTGATCGGCGGTTCTCCGGGATCTACTGCTGGAGGTATGAAAACCACCACTTTGGCAGTCTTATTGGCGAGTGCTTTCGCAGTTTTTCGTCGTAGAGAGAATCCGCACTTTTTCAATCGGCGTGTGCCAAATGAAACAGTGACTCAGGCGGCCACGATTATGATGATGTACCTGATTCTGTTTTTAACTGGCGGGCTGATCATCAGCAGGTTAGAGAATCTGCCTGTCCTTACCTGCCTTTTTGAGACAGCCTCTGCCATAGGAACGGTAGGTCTTTCGTTGGGGATTACTCCGCAGTTGGGGTGGATATCACAGCTCATTCTAATTGTACTGATGTTTTTTGGTCGGGTTGGCGGACTTACATTAATATTTGCAGCCCTCTCCAACATACAGGGCAACAGTGCTCGACTCCCTCAGGAACGAATTACAGTAGGGTAAAGAAATAAATATGGAGGACTTATGAAAACAATTTTGTTGATTGGCTTAGGCCGTTTTGGCCGCCACATTGCGATGAAGCTAAACGAACTGAATCATCAGGTTATGGCGATAGACAAAGATGAGGAACGAGTCAATGCAGTTCTTCCCTTTGTGACCAATGCCCAGATTGGGGATAGCACCAGTGAAGAATTCCTTTCTGCTATTGGTGTGCGAAATTTTGATGTTTGTATTGTTGCAATTGGAGATAATTTTCAAAGTTCCTTAGAAACTGCATCCTTATTAAAGGAATTAGGGGCAAAAAAAGTGGTGGCAAGAGCCGCGCGGGATGTACAGGCAAAGTTTTTGCTCCGCAATGGTGCCGATGAAGTTGTATATCCGGAAAAGCAGATGGCAATTTGGAGTGCGATCCGTTATAGTTCCGATCATATTTACGACTATATTGCTCTGGGTGATGACCACGCAATCTTTGAAATTGAAGTCCCTAATAACTGGGTTGGAAAGACGATCGGACAATTGGACGTGCGGAAACGCTACCATGTCAACATCCTGGCAATTAAGCAGAGCGGAAAATTCGCTATGACGGTCATCACCCCGGATATATGTTTGCCGGAAAACAGCACGATCCTGGTTTTGGGAACACAGCGTGATATCCAGAAGTGCTTCCATATATGAGTACAGTACCCTTACGGCCCCCAAGAAGGAGAGATAGAAATGGAAGACGTCGTTTTACTGGGTGGTTTTGCTGCAATTGCAATATTTTTGTATTACATGATGGGAAAATTGGATCATTTTCTGGATAAGGTCCGGCAGGAGAACGAAGAACAGGCGCAAACAACCTGTTTCAATATTGCGACCTCGTGCGTTAACATCATACCGGCTGTTTCAAATATTCTGAAAGATATCAATCATTTGTATCCTGATGTACATTGCAATCTATCTGTTGGCAGTGAACAGGAAGTTATGAAGTCCTTTGATTGCGGAGATGCCGATGTGGTAATTATATCCGCCGATTCCGATGTAGAAAGTGCAAGACTGGCACGGTGGAAATGCATTACTCTAAATCCGCAATCCTTTTCCATAGACAATGGAATTGTTGACGTGAAAACTATTGAGAAAAATCCTCAGCATCAAAAAGTTCTGTGGAAAGGCAGCGATAACCAATCTTTGGTGCTGCATTTTATTCACCAACTCTGCGGCCAGAGGGCGTAAATTTATGCTATAATACATTTGCTTGGAAGGAGGGTTCATAATGAATACAGTCACACTGCCTGAGCAACTTACAGAGAAGAAACAAGGAAAACTCACTATTTTTTCCAGCTACTTTACTGGTGCTGGCAAAAGTTATTCTATGTTGGAGAGCGCTGAACAGGCAAGACAAGCGGGGCTGGATGTAGTCATTGGCTTACTCTCCTGCGAGCAGTGGCCTCAAACTCAATTTTTGGCTGAAAAGTTTGAGGTATTGCCTTATAAAACAATAATCCGGGCCGGGCGGACTGATTATGAAATGGATTTGGATGCCTGTCTGAAAAGAGCGCCGGATTTGATTTTGGTTGATGATTTATCTCACTTGAACATGGATGTTTCGCGCCATATGAAACGCTATCAGGATATAGCGGAATTGTTGAAAGCAGGCGTGGATGTTTATACAACACTGAATGTTCAGCACATTGAGAGCATCCAGGATACCGTTTTTTCCATACTGGGGTCTTCTGTATCAGAGCGTATTCCAGACCGTGTGTTTGATCAGGCAGACCAGGTGGAGTTTATAGATATCGAGCCGGAAAGACTGCAGCAGCGTCTGCTTCAGCAGAAGAAGGGAGAGCTGCTTTCCGACTGCACATTGTCACAATTAAGCGCACTGCGGGAGATTGGTTTGCGCCGTTGTGCAGACAGAGCAGCTTTATATACCCAAGGTTACCAGAGTAAAATGGAATACCGCACTCGTGAGCACATTCTGGTGTGTCTTTCTTCTGCTCCTTCTAATGAGAAAATTATACGCACAGCAGCACGGATGGCAAGTGCTTTCCGTTGCGGATTTACTGCACTATTTGTAGAAACAAAGGCATTTCAGTGGATGCCTCAGACGGATAAAGAACGCCTCCAGACCAATATTCATCTGGCGCAGCAATTGGGGGCATCCATCGAAACAGTTTATGGCGATGATGTTGCGTATCAGATTGCCGAATTTTCACGTCTGTCAGGGGTCACAAAAATTGTGCTTGGCCGCAGCGGGATTCCGCATCATATGTTGTTCCGGAAGCCATCTTTAACTGAGCGGCTAATCGAACTTATTCCGGAACTTGACATTCACATCATTCCCGATAATGGATTGAATGGTCGGTTTGCTGCTAAACATCGAGAAATCATGCGTCTGCCGACCTTGTCAATTCTTGATTTGTTAAAAAGCGCACTGCTCCTTATTTTAGCTACGGTTATAGGATTTTTGTTTTATCATTTGGGCTTTACGGAGGCTAATATTATTACGCTTTATATTTTGGGCGTTATGCTGGTTTCCATATCCACAAAGAGTTCTGTCTGTAGTTTTATCGCTTCCTTCGTCAGTGTGCTTACCTTCAATTTCTTTTTTACGGAACCCAGATTTTCTCTGCATGCTTATGACAGCGGATACCCGGTTACGTTTCTTGTCATGTTTCTGGCCTCCCTGCTTACAGGCTCTTTAGCATCCAAACTGAAGTCCCATGCCAAACGATCTGCTCAGATAGCATGGCGTACAAAGCTTCTTTTTGAAACCAATCAGAATCTTCAAAAGGCTCGAACGGAGGAAGAAATTATCTCGGTAACGGCAAAACAGTTATTAAAAATATTCCAACGAGATATCATTGCATACCGCATAAAGGAAGAAAAACCTGTGATGCCGGAAATCTTTCTTGCGGACAGTACGGCTTCTCCGGAGCGTTACACCTCTGAAAAGGAGCGTGAGGTAGCGCAGTGGGTGATAACAAACAATAAGCGGGCTGGTGCAGGAACAGAAAACCTTTCCGATTCCTGTTGCACCTATCTATCGGTACGGACGGGAAAGCAGATTTATGGGGTCGTGGGCATTGCCGCATCGGATAAGCCACTGGACTCCTTTGAAACAAGTATTCTTCTTTCTGTTTTAGGCGAATCTGCACTTGCCCTTGAAAACCAGAAGAATTTAGAGGAAAAAGAAGCTGCTGCGGTTTTGGCCAAAAATGAACAGCTTCGCGCCAATCTGCTTCGATCGATTTCTCATGATTTACGTACTCCGCTTACTTCTATTTCGGGAAACGCCAGCAATCTGCTCTCCAATGGGGATTTGTTTGACGCAAAGACCAAGGAACAGATGTATACCGATATCTATGATGACGCCATGTGGCTCATTAACCTGGTGGAAAATCTGCTGTCTGTCAGTCGGTTGGAAGAAGGACGGATGAACCTGCATGTATCTACGGAGTTGATGGATGAGGTGGTTGCAGAGGCCCTGCGTCATATTAACCGGAAGAGTGCGGAGTATCACCTGAAGGTGCAAAACAGTGAGGAATACCTTTTGGCGCAGATTGACGCAAAACTCATCGTTCAGGTTATTATCAATCTGGTGGATAATGCCATCAAGTACACTCCGCCAGGGTCCGAAATTGACATTGGGTGGAAACAAAAAGGAAGCTACATCTATATTTCCGTTGCAGATAACGGACCGGGAATCTCTGACAAAGACAAACCGCATATTTTTGATATGTTTTACAGTGCGTCCAATCAGATTGCGGATAGCCGCCGCAGCATGGGATTGGGTTTGGCATTGTGTAAATCCATTGTCAATGCACATGGAGGAGAAATCATGGTCACCGATCATTTGCCTCATGGATCCATTTTTACATTTTCTGTACCAGCCGGGGAGGTAGAACTGCATGAATAAACCTTTGATCTTAGTGGTTGAGGACGATACACCCGTTCGCAACTTAATTACTACAACATTAAAAGCCCATGATTACCGCTTTTTGACTGCGGCAAACGGAGAATCAGCTATTCTGGAGGCTTCCTCCCACAATCCGGAAATCATTTTGCTGGATTTGGGACTGCCGGACATGGATGGCGTGGAAGTCATCCACAAAGTTCGTTCCTGGTCCAATATGCCCATTATTGTAATCAGCGCCCGGAGTGAGGATACGGATAAAATTGATGCGCTGGATGCTGGTGCCGATGATTATCTGACCAAGCCCTTTTCTGTGGAAGAATTGCTTGCAAGACTGCGCGTGACACAGCGGCGCTTAGCCGCACTGCAGATTGGTTCTATCAATACAGATGCGGTTTTTACAAATGGCAAGTTAAAAGTGGATTACGCAGCTGGCTGTGCTTTTTTGGATGGGCAAGAGCTTCACTTAACCCCCAGTGAATACAAACTGCTGTGCCTACTTTGTAAAAATGTGGGCAAGGTGCTGACCCATACTTTCATTACCCAGCAGATTTGGGGAAGAAGCTGGGAAAATGATGTTGCCTCACTTCGCGTATTTATGGCTACCCTGCGTAAGAAATTGGAAAAAGAGCCGGGTTCTCCGCAATATATCCAGACCCATATCGGAGTCGGGTATCGCATGATGCGAGTAGAGCCATAAGAAACGTTAACTGATATAGAGGTTGGAAACAAACCTTTTGGAGAGTATAATCCAGAGGTATATAGTTTTCTATTATAACGCTAATATTCTAATGAAATGCTATATTATGCTGCCTGTTGTTTGAAATAATCAGGGCGCAAATACTATCATGGGAATGTGTTGTGAAAGGAATGCTCCTATGTGCTGAAATATATAATGAATTATTCTTTTGGCAAAAATGTTGCTCTCTGTGGTATCCCATTCCGCCAACCGGATGATCTCCGCTGTTCCGGCCTCAAAATCAAATGAAATCTCGCCCCATTCGCCGTCGTTGTCCACCTGGTAGAGGTAGACAGCGGCGGCGATTTTCTTTTTGCGTTTGGTCTGGGATTTTCGTTTCAGGCGAATCATGTGAAGCACTCCTGCTTCTGTCAGCAGACAGGCTAAGCGCTCCACGGCTTTGTGATAGGCCCGTTCTGCACCGCTGGCTGTGCTGCCCTCAAAGAGGATTGCCAGTTCTTCAAAGGTCAGCCGGATGCTGAGTGGGCTGACCCGCCCACAAGTCATACAGATGGCGTTTCTCTTTTCCAAAAGGGTCTGCTCCCGGTAATTCAGCTTTTCAAATGCCTCTCGGACAGCTTCAGCCTGGATGCCGTTCCATAGAATCTCCGCATAGTCCCAATGGTTATCCCGGCTGACATCCTCGCCGGTTTCTTCGCTGTCCTCGTCCTGTACGGTTTGGTAAAACGGAACACGGCTTCGGTTTTGCTTGGCCAACGCCAAAAACTTCGCTGCGGTTTCACTTGAGCAGTTATGTTTCTGGGCATATTTCTGGATCGCCGCCTGTTCAGATTGTCCGGATTGATTGTAGAGCCATGCAATCCCACGCACAGCTTTGTACTCATCCACATTTTCAAAGGAACCGGCCTCCTCCTGCATTCGGCAGGTCAAAAGAGCGTTCCCGATAAAATGATGGGCATAGGTCAGAAAATCCGCCCCTTGTGCTGGATTGTATCCCCTGAGACAATCCAGCATGGCAAGTACACAGCCCATTTTGTAGTCCAAAAAGCGTTCCGGGTCATAGCGATCCAGCCCCTCCCGCAGCAGGAAACGGCGAATACGGCCATTGAGCCGATTTTCATAGCAGTGCAGGAAAAATGAGAACCAGCGCAATTCACGGCTCCGCACAGCCTCAATGATGTAGTCGTTCATATTTTCCAGAACAGGCGGTTCCGGGTCAAGCTGAAAGATGCGTTCCACTTCCCGCATGGTCAAGCCCTTAGATTCCGTCAGAAAGCTGTATTTGGCACAGTGGGCGGACAGCTCCCAGGTCCACGCTGTATCCATTTTCCCTCACCACCTTTCGGATGTGATATTTTGTGAGCGTAAGGAGTGGATAGGAATTGAAGAAAGGAGTTCAGCATGAGAAGAAAAAAAGATAGAAGCAATGGCATTACTGCTCTGTATGAAAGACTGTCTCGTGATGACGATAATGCTGGCGAGAGTAATAGTATCGTTCATCAAAAGCAAATGCTTGAAGATTATGCTATAAAACATGGCTTTACGAATCTTGTTCATTTTACCGATGATGGTTGGAGTGGAGCAACTTTTGACAGACCTTCATGGAACAGACTTGTTGAAGGTGTTAAAAACGGAGAAATCACTGCCTGTATCTGCAAGGATATGTCCAGAATTGGCAGAGATCATCTGCAAGTAGGTTTTTTCACTGACATTCTGTTTAGAGAAAAGGAAGTTCGATTTATAGCAATCAATAATGGTATTGACAGTGACCGTCAAGAAACCAGTGAGTTTGCCCCTTTTCTGAATATCATGAATGAGTGGTTTGTCAGGGACACAAGTAAGAAAATTAAAGCTGTACTGAAATCCAGGGGTTCTTCCGGCAATGCGCATACAAGTAATATCCCACCATACGGCTATTTGAAAGACCCCGAAAACCCCGACCATTGGATTATTGATGAAGAAGCTGCTGAAGTAGTCCGCAGAATTTATCGTATGACTATTGAGGGAAAAGGACCTTATCAGATAGCAAGAGAACTTTCAGAAGAAAAAATAGAAAGACCGTCTTATTATCTTGGGAAAAAGGGACTTGGAAATCATGCAAGCAACTATGACAAAGAAAATCCGTATATGTGGCGAGGAAATCAGGTTACTACTCTGATTGCCCGACCAGAGTATATTGGAAAGACTGTCAACTTCAGGACATTCAAAAATTCCTATAAGGACAAAAAGACGAAAAGGGCAGACAAGGAAGATTGGGTGGTTTTTGATGATACACAAGAGCCTATTGTCGATGAAGAAACATGGCTGCTTGCTCAAAAGTTAAGGCAGAATGTAAGAAAAGCCGATCCTATGGGCGAGCCTAATGTTCTGACCGGAAAGATTTACTGTGCTGACTGTGGTGCGCCGATGTATAATCACAGGCAACGAAAAGGGCGTGAAAGAATATACTATACTACCAAAGGCGAAAAGCGGATAAGCCATTCAAATCCGGCAGATTGTTATGAATGTTCCACTTATAATCTTGCTTATCAGAAGTATGACCGGCATTGTACTTGCCACCATATTTCAACAAAAGCACTTAAAAGCATCATTCTGAAAACCATACAAGAGACTTGCCATTATGTTTCTTTGAATGAGCAGGAGTTTGTCTATTCTTTGCAAGAAGAATCGGCGATGAAAGATATTGCTGTTTCTGAAACTGTAAAAAACCGCATTGAAAGAAATCAGAAGCGAGTTCACGAACTGGATATGCTTATCAGGAAAATCTATGAAGATAATGTAATTGGAAGATTGCCGGACAGGCTTTTTCAGAGTATGCTTACTGATTATGAAAATGAGCAGAACGAGCTAAACAAGATTATTGAGACTGACACCGCTGATATGCAACGGATTATAGGCGGTCAAAATAATGTGGAGCGTTTTCTAAAGCTGGTTAAAAAATATGAGAACATTACAGAGCTTACTCCTGCCATGATAAATGAATTTATAGACAAAATACTGGTTCACGAGCCACAGGGAAAAGGTGCAGACCGCACCACAGAGGTGGAGATATATCTTAACTATGTCGGGCAATTTCAAGTACCTGTGGAGCAGCATGAACCAACAGAGGAAGAAAGGATTGCTGCTGAAAAAGAGGCGGAACGACTTCGCAGAAAACGAGAATCCAATCGTAAATATATGAAAAAGATTCGTGAGAAATCAAAAAAATTTGCGGAGCATGAGCGTATAGCAGAAGAAAAAAGTTCTGATAGCAAGCTGTGTGCTGAACAGAACGCCACAAGCAAATTAAATCGGCAAAAAGTGAAAGGAGAAAAAATAGCATGACAGAATTGAAACCACGAATCCATGATGAAAGCAACGGTCTGGACTATGTTCTTGTGGGTGATTACTATGTGCTGGACTTGAAGCTTCCGGAGGAACGCCGCCCTATCGGTATGTGGGGCAGACTGCACAGGATATATTTGGAGCAGTACCGCCCTGCAAGGTTCTCTGCCCTCTGTTTATCCGGCGAACTGCATACTCACCTTGCTGACCTGAACGAACAGGCAACGGAAAGGTGCAGCCTTATCATTGAGCAGATGAAACAAGCCGAGGGTGTGACCGAAACCATGAAAGCAGACAATCAGATGTTGTGGGTACAGTCCATGAACTCTATCCGTAACCGAGCCGAAGAAATCATCAGACAGGAAATGATTTACTGCTGATTTTATCAAGTCCAAAACCAACAATTTTATATCATCAACGAAGCGACAGGTATTTCCTTATGAAGTGTCTGTCGCTTTTCATTTATCAAA
>NZ_JBKVXZ010000025.1:22195-25118 GCF_046973065.1 Flintibacter sp.
GCCGGATTGAAAAAGAGGTTGGCTGCTTTTGCTAAGAAGTACCCTGACCTTTGCAGACTGGAAAAATCCAATGTTCAAGGCGGTGTTTCTTATGTGCTGACAAAGTCCCGTCTGTCTATCCGTTTCTTGCCGCCTTACAGTGAGGAACGCAGACAGAAAGCCAGTGAATATGCAAAAAAGCATGGGCTGAACAGTCAGCAGGGATAGTGTGATAATCAGGGCTGATATGCGGTTAAAATGTCAGGTGCAGACCTGATGTTTTGACCGTTGCCTATTGCCTGTGAGGAAAGTATCTGGGACTATGGATTTTGCGGAAATGTGCGTTACAAGGCTTGAACAGGAACTCTGCACACAAAATTTTTTCTTCCATTCTTTAGGCTGATGAAGTATAATGAGTGTAGTAATAAAGTTGAATTTGAGGTGCTGTTATGGGCAATAAATTGATTAAAAAAAAGAAAGCAACTTCATCTAATGCAGATTATGAATGGGATGAGAAAACAATCAGAAAAAGGAAAAACTGTTTTATACTTGGAATAGTGTCAGCATTGATAGCTATTATCTTATTGGTATTTTGTTTTATACTTCTGAGTAAGGGAAAACAAGAATTTGGATTAGCAGTACTTGTGGGATGGATAATAACTGGAATGCTTGCAGTTGTACTAATCTATAAAAATGTTGCTTATGTGATACATTATGAAGCAACAAAGATGTATAAGAAATATGAAAATCAAGGATTATGTGAAATTGCATTATCAGACGCAAATAGCATTAAACAAAAATTCTTGAATTACAAATTTGAAGCACAGGCGGATGGCTTGCTTTTTAGAAAGAAGTTTTCACCATTAAAGGATTTCATTTCTTATTATGTCAGTGTTTCAGAA
Source organism: Flintibacter sp. (assembly GCF_046973065.1). NCBI lineage: Bacteria > Bacillati > Bacillota > Clostridia > Eubacteriales > Flintibacter > Flintibacter sp. The sequence goes on from NZ_JBKVXZ010000025.1 coordinate 23,077, forward strand.
GCAAAGGATATAAAAAATTTACTCAAAAGGCAGCTTGACCATATAAATACGAAAAAAACAGGTAATTCTTGTTTGATTATTTTTGCATACATGGATGAAATATCAGAAGAAACCAAAATTTTTGTTAAGAATCATGGAATGAATATGATTGTTTCTGAAGAAGTATTTGAAACTTGTACACAAACAACAGTAATCTTGGTTGCTGTGGATAAGCAAAGACAAAAAGGCTGGTATGTAGATATTGGAAAAAAGAAAAAGCTGTCTTTGTATTCACATGGATGTAAACTGATAAGAAAATGTTTGGGTAGCATTTAGTATATGCCCTCTGATTGTAGGCTATCTGCAATCTGCCACAACTGAATATGACCGTCAAGGTCAGATGAAGAAACCGATGTATTGAGCGTAAAGCGATCATGCGTCGGTTTTTCTTTTTGCAAAATAGTCCGGTGGACTGTTTTGTAAAACCGAAGGAACTGACAGAGCTTGGGACGGGGCGAAGTCAGTTTGTTCGGGCGGGAGTACAGAGGGTGCAACCCTTTGTGCATGGGTACAGGGAATGCAATATCCCTGTGCAGGTCAAGGGCGGCAGCCTTGCCCAGTTAAGTGGCGTTTCGCCACTTAGTACTGGGTATTACTTGACGCAGAAAGCCGCAAGGAATCAGCTTCGCTGCCCTTCTCCCCTGTCGGGGAAATCAAAAAGAAAAGGAGGAACTCATGTGAAATTAACAAGGCACAATGGACGAGCCGGAAAGAATGGCGTTTATAATCCGAAGCACAATGACCGCAGTTTTGACATTGCCAACAGCGAACACATTGACGAAGAACGAGCCAAACAAAATCTCTATTGGGACTGTTACAATGGCTTCCGCAATTTCAAAAATCCCGAAAAGGAAAATGAGCTGTCTGCCACTTTTGAAGATGTGGAACAGCTTTTTTATCGTCAGCGGTATCGTGATTTTGTAACCGGACAGAACGAAAGAAATGTGAAGAACCGACACCCTGAAAGAAATAAGGAAACCGGAGATTTACTCAAAAGCAAAAAGACCTGTCCTGAGGAAACGGTCTATCAGATTGGAACACTTGACAATCATGTTCCGCCGGAACTGCTCATTGAGATCGTCACAGAATTTATGGAAATCGTAAATGAGCGTTTCGGCTCTCATGTCCATATCCTGAATTGGGCGCTGCACTTGGATGAAAGCACCCCTCATATTCACGAGCGTCATGTGTTCGACTGTGAAAATCAATATGGGGAGATTGCCCCACAACAGGAAAAGGCTTTGGAAGCACTGGGGTTTGAACTGCCAGAACCGGAGAAGCCTGTCGGAAGAAAAAATAACCGCAAGATGACTTTCGATTCAGCCTGCCGAGTGCTGTTGTTTGATGTGGCGAAAAAGCATGGCTTACAACTGGAAGAAGAACCGGAATATGGTGGTCGTGCTTATCTGGAAAAACAGGACTATATTCTTTTCAAGCAAAAGGAGCAACTGGCAGCACAGGAGCAAAAGTTGGAAGAACTCACGATGAAGATTGAAGATGTGGAAGCTCTGGTGGACGAGGTTGCAGATATTGCCTATAACAAGGCGGTTGAGGTCGTTGCTGATACTGTAAAACTGGAAACGCACAAGGAGGATATTAAGCTGGTGGAGCAGTCTAAGGCATGGGTCCTCTCCCCTGAGCGTAAGGCTTCAAAGAAAGAAATCGAGTATGCAGTGAAACGATTGGATGGCGTGATTGCCAGAATCACAAATGCTATGAAATCAACCATTCAGAAAATCCAAACCACGCTGATGAAACCGGAGGTCAAAAAAGCCGGAACGGAGCAAATTAAGAAGAAAGCCAAAAGTTCTATTATAGAGCAGTTAAGCCGCAAGAAGAAAGAAATGGCAGAGCGTGAAGTCAGCCGGACAATTCCGGCGAAAAGCAAAAAACAGGATATGGAGCTCTAAGGCACTTGCTGTTTTCGTTTTGAAAATGACAGGTGCTTTTGCTTTAAGAAACAAGAAAATATCTTCCATTCTTTAGGTTGATGAAGTATAATG
>NZ_JBKVXZ010000025.1:25128-29880 GCF_046973065.1 Flintibacter sp.
TTGCTTTAAGAAACAAGAAAATATCTTCCATTCTTTAGGTTGATGAAGTATAATGGAGATACACTATTTGAGAATCTTAAAGAGGTAACAGCTATCATGAAAAAACTATTAACATTGATGTTACTTGTTTCACTGTGCTTAAGCGGTTGTGCATTAGGGAACAATGTATCGGAAGGAGAAAATGCTATGACAATATCTGATTTCAAAAAAGACACAAGCCTGACAAGTATACCGGAAAGCAACGGGAAGCTTTTGAACTTAGATTTAGAATCGGTCATCGCCTATGGCAGACTGCGTGCATTATTTGGAGAACCTAATTATGAAACGCAGAATTCTGAAGATGCTTACTCTTATATTCTGTTTGTTGAGCCGGAATCTTCTGAAAAAATTTACTTGGAAGTGTATGAGGGAAGCAGCGGACCGGCGATTGGTGGTCTGAACAATGCTGAGAGCTTGCAAGCTGCTGAAACTCTGAAGAAATTGATAGAGGAATCAGAAGAAGTGGCGGATTATCAGTATGAAGGCTACTATCAAGATTTGGATTTGAAAATCAGCATGGGAATCAAAAATGGCGTACCTTACTATAACGAAGAACCTTGTGAGGAAATTCCCGATTTTCAGTAATTAGACGAAATAATTATCATTTAGAAGAAGTAGGAAATCTGAAAAGGTCTCCTGCTTTTTTGCACACAAAATTGAATATGGAACTTTAAGGCACTTGCTATTTTCGTTTTGAAAATGACAGGTGCTTTTGCTTTAGGGAGCAAGAAAACATCTTCCATTCTTTAGGTTGATGAAGTATAATGGAGATAAGTTATTTCTTGAAATGATTTCACTCCAAATCGCAGAAGTGGAGGTTACGAGAACACATGAAACACTACACTGTAAAAAGCAAACTTCCCTCAAATACAATTATCCCTATAATCGAAAACAATACTTCAAGTTATATGTTATCAAAAGTTGTTTCCGATAATTTGATGCTATGCAAAATAGAAAGTAATAATTGCTTTGATTTATTTTACACTGGAAAAAAACTCCGAGGTCATTCACTATATTGGATACAAGTAAAAATTATAAATGATAATAATTCTTGCATTTTGCAATTACAGAAAAAACTCCGAACAGATATGAAATATATGTATTATTATATTCCAATGGTGTTTTGGCTCATAGGTATATTGCTGCTTTTTAAAAGTGTTTTCTTAATGGTATTTATTGAAATAATGCAAATTGCAATCTCTACTATCATTCTTTTGATATTAAAGAATGTTGGTAAGAAGAAACAGTTTAATGAGGTAATTGACTTTCTTCAACAAACCGGAATTATATAATTTAATTTTCTTCAAAAGAAGCAGGAAATCTGAAAAGGTCTCCTGCTTCTTTGCACCTAAAATTAAATATGAAACTTTAAAGCACTTGCTGTTTTCACTTTGAAAATGACAGGTGCTTTTTTCGTTTCAGGAAAGGAGTCACATGAATGTATTTGAAGTTGTAAAAGAAAATGTTACTGCCCGACAAGCCGCAGAAGCCTATAGCTTGAAAGTGGGTCGCACAGGTATGGCGTGTTGTCCGTTTCACTCGGATAAATCCCCCAGTATGAAGCTGGATGAACGCTATTACTGTTTTGGCTGCGGAGCAACCGGAGACGCTGTTGATCTGACAGCGAAGCTATTCGGTATCGGGCTGAGGGAAGCTGCTGTCAAACTTGCTGAAGCTTTTGGTCTTAACTATGACAGCCGACAAAAGCCCAGTATTCGCCCTCGTATTCGTGAGCCGACACCGGAACAGAAGTATCAAAAAGAAGAAAATCATTGCTACAAGGTGCTGACAGATTATTTTCATCTTCTTAGAGAATGGGAAAAGAAATACGCTCCCAAACAGCCGGATGAGGAATGGAATCCCCTGTTTGCAGAAGCACTGCATAAGAAGAACTATATCGAATATCTGCTTGATATTCTTCTGTATGGTTCATTGGAGGAACGAAAAGCACTTGTGGCAGAACAGAGAAAGGAGGTGTTAAAACTTGAACAGCGAATTGCAGAACTGTCAGCAGACAGAACCATGCACAGTAGAAGAAATCCGAAACAGCTTAGAGCAGAGCGAGAAAGGTAAGGTTTATAATACTGCCGCAAATTATAAGCGTGTTCTGCAATATGACCCGCTTTTGAAAGGGGCTATCCGAAAAAATCTTCTGACCGAAAGAATCGACATTGTGAAGCCCCTCGGCTGGTATCGTGACAGCCCGACATTGACGGATGTGGATGTGAAATATCTGCTCCTATATTTTGAAGAAAACTATGGTTTGACCGTAGAAAAGAAAATCATAGACGCAGTTGCGGTTATTGCCAACGAAAACCGTTACCACCCTGTCTGTGATTTTCTTAATGCCCTGCAATGGGACGGAACGGAACGCATACGCTTCTGTCTGCACCGCTTTCTCGGTTCTGATACAGATGATTACACCTATGAAGCATTGAAGTTGTTTCTGTTGGGTGCTATCTCACGAGCCTTTCAGCCGGGGTGTAAATTTGAGGTAATGCTCTGTCTTGTAGGCGGTCAGGGAGCCGGAAAGTCCTCTTTCTTCCGTTTGCTTGCGGTCAATGATGATTGGTTCTCTGATGACTTGAAAAAGCTGGATGATGAAAATGTGTACCGCAAAATGCAGGGGCATTGGATTATTGAAATGTCGGAAATGATTGCAACCGCCAACGCTAAGAGCATTGAAGAAATCAAGTCCTTTCTGAGCCGCCAAAAGGAAACCTATAAGATACCGTATGAAACACATCCGGCAGACAGAAAACGACAATGTGTGTTTGGAGGTTCTTCTAATACCCTTGACTTTCTTCCCCTTGACCGAACAGGCAACCGCCGCTTCGTTCCGGTTATGGTCTATCCTGAAAGGGCTGAGGTTCATATTTTGGCAGATGAACAGGCTTCCAGAGCGTATATCAATCAGATGTGGGCAGAAGCTATGGAGATTTACAGAAGCGGCAATTTCCGTCTGAGATTCAGTCCGGCTATGAACGCTTATCTGAAAGCCCACCAAAAGGACTTTATGCCGGAGGACACTAAGGCAGGACAGATTTTAGACTATCTGGAACGCTATTCCGGCAGCATAGTTTGCTCCAAACAGCTTTACAAAGAAGCACTGGGGCATGATTATGACGAACCGAAACAATGGGAACTGCGAGAGATCAATGACATTATGAATAACGCTGTCACAGGCTGGAGGGCGTTCAGCAATCCGAGGTATTTTCCAGAGCCTTACCGCCGACAAAAGGGCTGGGAGCGTATCAGGAACGACAACGAGCCTGACAACAGCATGGATGATTTTCAAGAAATCCCGACAGAGGAAATGGAACAGTTAGGGCTTCCGGAAGAATGGTTGAAGCAAAAATAAAAGCCCGTTGTCGCTTCGGTTGTCGAGCCGGTTGTCGGTCTGGTTGTCGGGCAAAAATCCCGAAAGCCTTGATATTGCGGCACTTTTCCCTTTCTGACAACCATGACAACCAATATTATAAAGAAAAAGGAAATAGTAAAAAGATAGTATCGCCCGATAAAGAAAAAAGGTTTTCTGATGTCCGTTGTCGGAACTTCGTTGTCAGACCTTTCCTTGTCGGGCTTTTTTCATTTAAGGAGGAATATCGTATGACAAATATTGTGAACAGTACACTACCCACCCCAAATAACCATTCGGAGAAAAACAAACCGGATGGAGTTTTTGTGATTAAGCAAGGCAAAACAAATTATAAAGTCAAAGTGTTTTTTGACCATAGTAGCGGTTTGACTGCTGAGGACAGATTGAAACGCATTATTCAGGCAGAAGCAGAGAGAGAGTCTGCGTAAATAATATAAAAAATATCCACGCACCCCCTTGACAAAAGCTTTCAGATGTTTCGTTGCTTAGTTTTTTTGTACTGCTTTCAGCAGTGCATCTTGGATCATTTCCTGCTCATAGACAGTGCTGGCATAACGCTGATCTGAAAGCGCACGGAGCATCTTATCTTTTGCCAGCTTTTTCATAGCTGCTGCCGTTTCTTTATCCAGCTTTCCACGGCGGGTGCTTTGCAAAATGGTGTTCATCCGGCGGGTATAAATCGCCTTAATGGGGTGATCGTCTGCAAGCTCCCGCTGCTCCCGGCCTCTCAGATTGCCGATTTGTCGGCACGTCCGTCCCCGTTGGTCGCCGGGGGCCAGACCGCCGCAGTATTTGGTGTGCCGTGCGTCAATGGTGAGAAACCACCTGCCGCAGATGGGACATTTCTTGGGCGCATGGCCCACACAAAGCCCCTCAAACAGATCGGAACGGAACATTCCCACAAAGGAGACATAGTGCATCCGCTTGACCAACTGTGGCTCCGTCTTTCCAGGCCGAACGGCGGATACATACTGCACCGAAGCATTGGTTAGGGTCATCCAGGCCGGGTTATCCAGCGACAGAGTTGGCTCACCTTTGAAGAACTGCCCGAACATCGCCGCATAACCGTCCGGGGTACGGTCATAGCCGGGTTCATTTAACCGCTCTGCAAATTTTGTCAAGGCTTCCTTGTATTGCCCCAGAGAATAGCTCAAATGCCCCAGCACCTGCACTATTCGGACGAGCATGGTTGCCTTGCCATGCTGACCAGTCAAAGCACAGATCAACTGCTCCTGCTGAGTGAGCTGCAAATAGGCTTTGGCATCCTCCATATATTCTTCGGAAAAGATGGCTGCAAGTTTTTGCTCAAAATAGCTTCGATTCAGGCGGGAGAA
>NZ_JBKVXZ010000025.1:30198-38842 GCF_046973065.1 Flintibacter sp.
TCTTGTCATGTTTTTTGAAAACGGCTTGTCATGCCATCAGCCTGTTTTTTTCGATTTTCCCCATAACCTATACAGAGGGGTGAAAAAACTGCCCCATCAAAAAGGAAATGGAGGGAATCTGTATGAATCTATTTGAAGTGGTGAAAGCCAGTATTAACGCACAGGAAGCAGCGCAGGCGTATGGAATCGACGTCAACCGCCATGGCATGGCACTGTGTCCGTTCCATAATGACCGTCATCCGAGCCTGTATGTATCGGATGACCACTACCACTGTTTTGCCTGTGGGGAGCATGGGGATGTGATCGACCTGACCGCCAAACTGTTTGACCTTCGGCTGTATGATGCGGCCCGAAAACTGGCATCGGACTTTCACCTTGCACCGGACAAGCCCTTGCCGGAAGCCATTCGCCGGAAAAATGAACACAAAACCAGAGCACAGCAGCTTCGTGAGAACGAGCAGCTGTGCTTTCCTGTTTTGAACGAGTATCGGCGGCTGCTCCAGGATTGGAAAAAACGGTATGCACCGCAAGCGCCGGAAGATGTGCCGGACGAGCGGTTTGTGGAAGCCTGCCACCGTCTGCCATGGGCAGAGTATCAGCTGGACATCCTGCTGCAAGGCGATTCCTATGAACGAGGCGAAGTCGTGAGCGAACTAACAGCAGATGGATACATCCGCAAGCTACAGGCCCGCCTGAGAGAGGAGCGATACCATGAACAACCCTGTTTGGATTGATGAGAAAGGGAAAATCATCGAGCCGGAATATTGCCGGGATTTCCTGTCCCGGCATCCAATGCGCTGTATCAATGACCACTTTTATACTGTGGAAGGCCCGTTGCCGGATGAAAGCAAATTGAAGAGAATGATTTATGAGGAAATCTCGCCCTGGCTGCATGACAAGGTCGCACAGACGGTGGAACAGGTGCTCAAGCCGTTGAAGCTGGCGGCATACGCAGACCCTTTGCCCCTGCAATGTGACCGCATCCATGTGGCGAACGGCACTTGTTTTCTGGACGGTACATTCACAGAGAAAAAAGAGTATTGCAGCAATCGCCTGTCGGTGTCTTATCGGGCAGATGCTCCTGCACCGGAACACTGGCTGCGCTTCCTTTCGGAATTGTTGGAGCCGGAGGATATTCCCGCCTTGCAGGAGTATCTGGGCTACTGCCTGATTCCATCCACCAAAGGACAGAAAATGCTCATGCTGATCGGCAAGGGCGGCGAGGGCAAAAGCCGGATCGGTGTGGTGATGAACGCCATTTTCGGGCTCAACATGAATACCACTTCCATCCAGAAAGTAGAGAACAGTCGTTTCGCCAGAGCCGACCTGGAGGGCAAGCTGCTCATGCTGGACGATGATTTGGACATGAATGCCTTGACCAAGACCAACTATGTAAAATCCATCGTGACAGCAGAACTGCGGATGGATTTGGAGCGGAAGAAAGAACAGAGCTATCAGGGGCTGCTTTATGTTCGCTTCCTCTGCTTCGGCAACGGGGCATTGACTGCACTTCATGACCGCAGCGACGGTTTCTTTCGCCGCCAAATCATTCTGACCACCAAAGACAAGCCTGCGGACCGGTTCGATGATCCGTTTCTTGCCGAGAAACTGATTGCCGAAAAAGAGGGGATCTTCCTCTGGATGCTGGAGGGATTGCGGCGGCTGATTGCTAACCACTATCACTTTACCATCAGCCAGAGAGCCAAGGACAATATCTCTTCCGCTGTTCGGGATGCCAACAACATTCTGGACTTTCTCGATTCTGAGGGTTATGTGGCATTCAAGGCCGACTATGAAGCCAGCACCAAAAATCTGTATACAGCCTATAAGCGGTGGTGTGAGGACAACGCAGAAAACCCACTGTCCCCAAAGAGCTTCGCAAATCAGCTCAGCCAAAATGCAGAACGCTACAATTTAGAGCCTGTCAGCAATCTGCACATCGGCGGCGGAAAGCGGTGCCGGGGATATATGGGCATTTATGTTCTGCTCTCGCCTATGGAGTTGTAATGAAATTTCAAAACCTTCTGTTCGTGCGTTCATGCGTTCCTGATCAGGTGCAGCCTGTGGAACGAAGGAACGCACGAACGCAAAAAATCGAAGCTCATTTTTTATTGTTCGGCTCAGAGGACGCTCTAAAATCCGCACTTTCCAATCAATGGTTGTGCAAACAGTGAAAAACACTGCCGTAAACAGAACGCAAATCATCATTCGGTGATTTGCGAAACAGTGACGCTGGTATGCGGAAGAGTGGCTATTTTCACGGTTTCGCTTGCAAGCCCACCTAATCGCAAAGTCGATGGGGTGCTGTTACGGACAGTTCTTCATGGACGCAATCCTGAGTGATTTTTAAGAAGTAATCAAGATTTACTGTACCGTGCAGCGTGTATGCTCCACGGTAAAACCATTTCATGAAAGAATGAGGTGTTTTCTATGAAATCCAATTTGAGAAATGAAATCAAGTCATACATCGTGCGTTCCGGCTACACGATGCAGGAAGTCGTTGACCAGCTTTCTGAGGATTACGGCTGGAGCGACAGCGTTTCCAACTTGTCCAACAAGCTCCAGCGGGAGTCTCTGCGGTATGTGGAGGCGGTACAACTCGCCGATGCCCTTGGCTATGATCTCGTATGGCAGAAGCGGAGGGACAAATAATGTCCGCCGTTCTTACCCACCGTATCTCCCGTCCCCATCTCCAAATCTGCAGATTTGGAGATGGATGGCAGAGTGGATTTGCAAAATCTGCTCTGCCTGTGAGCGGCAGAAATGAAGCAATCGAGATTGCGGAGAGGCTGTCGGTCACACCGCCTTTTGAGGATTTGGGTACCACACACAAACCTCTAAAGGCGGCAAGGCATCCGCAGATGCCGCATTCCCCCTCGGAGAGCCCACGGCACTTTGCAGCCCTTAGGGATGAAAGTGTCATAGTGGGTTATTACACTTCCCGCAGGAAGTGCATCCCCGTCCCTCAGCCGTCTGCCATACAACGGAAAGGAGCTGATTTTTATGGCCAGAAACGACGGAATCGACCGCACCTTTGCCCGTAACCAGGACTTGCCCACCCTTGATGATGTGGCAAAAGTTCAGGAACATAACGAACGAGAAAAGGACAGCTACTCCAACCAGGATATTGATACCACCCAGACCTACCGGAATATCCACTTCAAAGCTCCCACCGACAGCTATGCCGCTATGTTCGATCAAATGATTGCCGATGGCGTCATCTCCACCCGTGGCCTGAAAGCCGATGCGGTGAAATATGGGGAGCTGATTTTTGATGTGAACTCCGCTTACTTCCACAACCACGGTGGATACGAGTATGCCAAGCAATTCTACACCGACGCATACAAAGCTGCCGTAGAGATCGTGGGCGGTGAGCAGTATATCCTCTCTGCCGTCATGCACGCCGACGAGCGCAACCGGGCTATGTCGGAAGCTCTGGGGCAGGATGTGTATCACTACCACCTTCATGTGGTCTATGTCCCGGTGGTAGAAAAACAAATTCTTTGGTCGAAGCGGTGCAAGGATAAGTCCCTTGTGGGCACGGTCAAGGAAACGATTATGCAGGTCAGCCGGAGCAAAAAGTGGGAATCCAAAGTTGCTCTGGATGAACAGGGCAATCCGCTTCTGACCTCCAAGGGCAAGAAAGTCCTGCGGACATCGTACAGTGTCCTGCAAGACGATTTCTTCAACTATATGAAAGCTGCCGGATATACCGATGTGGAGCGTGGAGAGCGTGGCAGCACCGAAGAACATCTGACTGTGACCCAGTTCAAAGTGGTACAGGAGCAGCAGCGGCTGGAAGATGTGACCGCTCAAATCGCTCAGACGGAGCAGGCACTGGACACTGCACAGGCTGCTGTTGAGAAAAAGCAGAAGGAGCTGCAATCCCTGCAAAAGCAAACCAAAGAACAGCGCACCGCTGCCTTAACCGTACAGGAAATCCGCTCCATGGGGAAAAAGACGATCACCGGCAATATCACTCTGACCCCATCCGAGTGCAGCACACTCAAGGATTATGCGGTCAATGGGATTCTTGCCAAGGCGGAAAACAGCCGTTTGGAAGAAAAACTGCAAAGCGCACAAAAAAGTGCCGCTGTCTGGAAACAGCGATATGAGTCGCTGAAAGAACAGGCACGGCCCTATCTGGAAGCTATCAAGCTCGCACCCGAAAAGGTGCGGGCTTTTATTGATGCCATTTTGACCCGAACCCGACAAACAAGGCAGCACGATCAACCTTCCCGCCGTAAGTCGCAGGATATGGAACTTTAATTGATGGAGGAAACTGCATGAGAAAACACAAAGATTTTATGAGCGAACCCGACTATGGTTATATCGACATTGAATCCTGCTTTGAACCGATTTTTGAGCCGCCGTTGGAAACTCTGGAAGAATGGCGCAGCTGGGAGGATGAACCAGAACCGACACTGGAAAACACCTCGGTCTATGTCACAGAACCGGATGGTATTCAATATTTTTACTGCGGCAATACCCGGATTCAGGTATCCGAGCATTTCTCCCAGGCAGGCAAACCCATGGACAAGCTGATTGAAAATGTGATCCAGTATGCTGCCCGCAACGCCGGATAAACCCATTCCACAACAAAATGTCGTTGAACCACACCCACGCTTACGGTATAATAAAAGCAGAAGTATTGTAAGCGTGGGTTGTTTCGATTAGAAGGAGGATTTTTACCGTGAAACAACCTTACAATACCGCACTCTATATGCGTCTCAGCCGTGACGACGAAAACTATGGCGACAGCGTGAGTATCGAGACCCAGCGCACTATTTTGCAGCAGTACGCAAAGGAACATGGTCTTTCGGTGTATGGCGAATATGTCGATGACGGATGGAGCGGAACGAACTTTGAGCGTCCCAGCTTTCAGCGGATGATGGATGATGTGGAGGCCGGAAAGGTCAACTGCATCGTTACCAAAGATCTCAGTCGCTTTGGCCGTGAACACGTAATGATGGACTACTATCTGGAATTTGTGTTCCCGGAAAAGCAAATCCGCTACATTGCCGTGGCCGAAAACGAGGACACAGAAAAAGGGCTTTCGGATTTTGTGCCGTTCAAGAACCTTTTCAACGAATGGTTTGCAAAGGATACCAGCCGCAAGGTGAAAACGGCGCTCAGTGCCAAATTTGCCGCAGGAGAACGCACTTTTGCCTATGCGCCGCTGGGATACATCCGCCATCCCGAAATCAAAAACACTTTGGCCATAGACGAAGAAACCCGCTGGATCATCGAGAAAATCTTTGACCTTGCGCTTCATGGAGCGGGTGCAGCGAAGATCACCAAGACCCTGATTGCAGAGAGAGTCCCGACTGCGGGCTGGCTCAATTATCAGCGGTATGGAACTTTCGCCAATATCTATGCCAATGCGCCGGAAGAAAAATCCTATGCCTGGACGATTGCTCAGGTCAAAAGTATTCTGCAAGATGAAACCTACATCGGCAACAGCGTACACAATAAGCAGACCAATATCTCTTATAAAAACAAGAAAAAGGTTCGCAAGCCGAAAGAAGAATGGATTCGGGTGGAAAATACCCATGAGGCGATCATTAGCCGGGATGTGTTTGAGCAGGTACAAAAGCAGATCGCCAGCCGCAGACGGCAGCAGAAGGATGCCACAACGCAGATTTTCGCCGGTCTTGTAAAATGTGCAGATTGTGGCTGGTCTATGCGCTTCGGCACGAACCGGCAGAATAAAACGCCGTACAGCCATTTCACTTGTAGCCAGTACGGACAGATGGGGACACAATGCTCGGCGCATTATATCCGCTATGACACGCTCTATGTCTATGTGCTGTCCAGAATCCAGTTTTGGTCCCATCGGGCGCAGCTGAGCGAAGAAAAACTCTTGCAGCAGATTTTGAAAAACGGTGACCGGGAACGCGTGACTGCTGCCAAGCGTCAAGAATCCGAGCTGAAACGGGCGGAAAAGCGCAAGGCAGAAGTGGACGGAAAATTCGTCCGAATGTACGAGGACTGGTCTGCCGGACGCATCACCGAATATAACTTCAATCTGCTGACGAAAAAGTACCAGGCAGAACAGCTGGAGCTGGAGGAAAAGATCAGCCGCTTGCAAGCGGAACTGTCAGCAGAACAGCAGACGGCTCTGGATGCCGAAAAGTGGATTTCTCTCATCAAGCAGTACGCCAATCCCACGGAATTGACCGCTGAACTTCTCAATACCCTGATTGAGAAGATTGTGATTCACGAGGCCACCAAAGGTTCGGATGGTATGAGAGAGCAGGAGATTGAGATTTACTACCGCTTTATCGGCAAAATTGATTAACCTGTATCCATATCCTTAACTTTGGGAAACCGGGACCACCTACCCGGACATTACCACCCTGCCCGCTCTGGCCCGGGTGCTGAGGACAGATTTGAATACCCTGTTGTCCTTCCAAGAGGAACTGACCGACGAGGAGATTGCCCGTTTTCTGGAAGAACTGGACCGCATGATCTCTCAGGAGAGCTATGACGCCGCGTTCCAGCGGGCCATGGACCAGATCCATCAGTACCCCACCTGCGAAAAGCTGATTTACACGGTTATCTTTTATCTGGACGGCGCCAGGTTCCTCCACGGCGTTCCAAACCCGGACGCCTATACCGACCGGTTGATCCCCTTTTATGAGAGTATGTCCCACAGCCAGACACAGGAAATCCGGGATGCCGCCCTGGCCATGTGCATCGCCTATCACCGCAACCGGAAGGATTTCACCCGGGCGGAAGAGCTTATCAATACCATCCCATCCACCCGCATCGATAAAGAGGAGCAGTTGGCCACCCTCTACACCCAGCAGGAAAAATGGGAGGATGCCCAGCGGCTCTGGGAGCGCCGGATCCTTCAGAGTGCCACAGAGCTGCAAACGGCGTTGATCCATCTGATGGAAATTGCGGAAAAAGAGGGCCGCCCACAGGATGCCCAGTTCTGTGCGGATACTTATCAGCAGGTCTCCAGCCTGCTCCATGTAACCCAGTGGATCCCCTACACCGCCAAATTCCAGCTGGCCTCTCTCCGGCAGGACAGGGCTGCCTGTCTGTCTGCCCTCCGCCACATTCTTCCTGTACTGAAAGAACCCTGGACTCCCCAGACGTGTCCTCTTTACCGCCACATGGGAGACGGGGATCTGGCTGCTCTGGCCCAATCTCTCTATGACCGGATTACGGACGACCTGGAGCACAGCGAAGAGTTTGCCTTTTTCCGGGGAAGTCCGGAGTATGAACAGCTTCGTCCGCTGCTCCGGGAAGAGGGCTGAGACTTTCCCAAAAAGAAAAGAGAGGGACTGCGGCATATGCCGCAGTCCCTCTTCTCTGCTTCAAAACAGCTGCCCGGGCAGCTTCAATTTTTCTTTAGGCGGAAAGCTCTGGTCAAAGACCTCGGCCGCAGCCTCATCCACATAGTAGCCTTGGGGCGTATGATAGACGCCGGTCACGCCGTCCAGAAAGCCCGGACGGAGCTCTCTCAGCAGAAAATATGGAACCAGTTCCTGCTCCGGTTCCCCGTGGTAGCGGATTCCCCGGGTCCCGGCCAAAACAAAGCCGGATTTGCCATAGAAATCCAGGTTTCCCTCGATGCACAGAACACCGGCGCCCAGTTCCTTGGCTTTTTCCATGGAGTAGTCCAACAGATACTTGCCCAATCCCCGGCGCTGAAGGTCGGGGCGAATACTGATGGGTCCAAAGGTCATCATAGGGATCTCCCGACCGTCGTCGGCCTTGATGATGGCGCGCATATACAGGACATGGCCGATGAGCGCTCCATCCTGCTCCATGACCAGGTCCAGCTCAGGCACAAAGGCGGAGTCATTGCGCAGCACATGGACCACATAGTGCTCCAGACAGCCGGGACGGTACACATTCCAAAATGCCTCCCGGGTCAGGTGCTCCACGGCGGCATAGTCTGCGGGAGTCTCTTGGCGGATGATGATGTTATGTTGCTTCATGATTGTTTCCTCCTGAATATTGTGGATTCAATATTGGGAGGCCTGCGGATCGTGCTCCGGCCTCCCGGTCAGGGCACAATCTCCAAGGTGTTGTTTCGTTTCAAACAGCATGTCTCCTGAACTTGATATTCCGGCAAAGCCGGTATAGGTATCATACCATTTCTTTCAAATCCCGGCAAGCAGGGAAAATCAGGCAGGTCCGCAGAAGAAAAAACTTACAGGTTAGCGCCGTAGTCGATGACCAGCACCTGTCCGGTCACTGCTTTGGACTCGTCACTGGCCAAAAACAGCAGCAGATTAGCCACATCCTGAGGCTGGCACACGGGCAGGGTAAGGTCGGCGTGCTTAGCCATGGCGCCCATCATATCGGGGTCCAGGTTGGCAGGGTTGAGGCCGGCGGTCATGGGAGTGGCTACCGTGCCAGGGCACACCGCGTTGCAGCGCACATTGACGGAAGCGCCCCGCATGGCAATATTCTTGGTCAGGCCGATGATGGCTGCCTTACTGGCCACATAGGCCGCGCCGCCGTTGCCGCAGTAGCCTGCCACGCTGGCCACATTGACGATGGAACCGCTCTTTTTGGCCATGAGCACCTTGGCGGCCTCCCGGGTGAGGTAAAGGGTGCCCTTGGTGTTGGTGTCCACCAGGCGGTCGATGGTTTCATCGCTGATCTTCTCGATGGCGTCCAG
>NZ_JBKVXZ010000025.1:38852-46831 GCF_046973065.1 Flintibacter sp.
GGCGTCCAGACCGCTGTCCAGCACACCGGCGTTGTTCACCAGCACGTCTACCGTGCCGAAGGTCTCCACCGTCTTGGCCACCACGGCGGCGCACTGCTCCGGCTTGGAAATGTCGCAGGGAATAGCCAGAACCTCTCCCCCGGCCTGGCGGATCTCCTCCGCCACCGCATCCAGCGCCTCCACACGCCGGGCAGAGATCACTACCTTGGCCCCTTCAGCGGCAAACAGCTTGGCTGCGCAGGCGACGATGCCGGAGTTGCCGCCCGACAAAATGACTACCTTATCCTTCAAACGGTCCATACAATCAACCTTCTTTCCGTGATAGATCAGACGGAACAATAAACCCATCTGTCTTCTTTATTTTACCATCCAATATGTTAGGGCGCAACGGGATAGCCCGATTCTTTACATGGCCTCTTTCATGGATTTTACATAGGCGGCGATGTGCTGAGGAGCTTGGGTACCGTATTGCTCCAATAGTTTGACAATGGCCGAGCCCACAATTACTCCGTCGGCCAGCTGGGCCATCTGCCCGGCCTGCTCCGGGGTGGAGATGCCAAAGCCGATGGCACAGGGGATCTGGGTGTTCTCCCGCACTGCGTTCACGATGGAACTCAGGTCGGTGGTGATCTCGCTGCGGGTGCCGGTGACTCCCAGGCTGGACACCAGATAGAGAAAGCCCTCCGCCTCCCTGGCAATGGCGGCAATGCGGTGCTCCGACGTGGGGGCGATGAGGGAAATAAAGTCCAGGCCGTGGGCGCGGCAGGGTGCGGCAAACTCCTCCTTCTCCTCGTAGGGGACGTCGGGCAGGATGATGCCGTCCACCCCAACTTCTGCTGCCCGGGCCAGGAAGCGGTCGGTGCCGTAGGAGAAGACCACGTTGGCATAGGTCATGAACACCAGAGGGATGGTCACGTCCTTTCGAAGCTCCTCCACCAGAGCAAAAATCTTGTCCGTGGTGACACCCCCTTTCAGGGCGCGCAGGTTGGCTCCCTGAATGACGGGGCCCTCGGCGGTGGGGTCGGAGAATGGGATACCCAGCTCGATGAGGTCGGCCCCGTTGGCCGCAGCGTCACGGACGGCAGCGGCGGTGGTCTCTAGGTCGGGGTCGCCGCAGGTGAGAAAGGCAATAAATGCCTTGCCGTGGTCAAAGGCGGTTTTGATCTTATTCATGGATATTCTCCCCTCTGTAACGGGCAATGGCGGCGCAGTCCTTGTCCCCCCGGCCCGAGATGGTGATGACCAGAATCTGGTCTTTGGACATGGTGGGGGCCATCTTCCTGGCGTAGGCCACCGCGTGGGCTGACTCGATGGCCGGGATGATGCCCTCAGTTCGGGCCAGGTACTCGAAGGCGTCCACTGCCTCGTCGTCGGTGATGGGGACGTACTCCGCCCGGCCGATGTCGTGGAGCCAGGCATGTTCCGGTCCCACACCGGGGTAGTCCAGCCCGGCGGAGATGGAGTAGACGGGGGCAATCTGGCCGTACTCATCCTGGCAGAAGTAGGACTTCATACCGTGGAAGATGCCTAAGCGGCCGGTGTTGACGGTCGCCGCCGTCTCAAAGGTGTCAATTCCCCGGCCAGCTGCCTCACAGCCAATGAGCCGCACCTGCTTGTCGTCAATAAAGTGATAGAAACTGCCGATGGCGTTGGAGCCACCCCCCACACAGGCCACCACGGCGTCAGGCAGGCGGCCCTCCTTGGCCAGCATCTGCTCTTTGATTTCCTTGGAAATGACGGCCTGGAAGTCCCGCACGATGGTGGGGAACGGGTGAGGACCCATCACGGAGCCCAAACAGTAGTGGGTGTCGGCGATGCGGGAGGTCCACTCCCGCATGGCCTCGGACACGGCGTTCTTCAAGGTGGCGGTGCCAGAGGTAACGGGCACTACCGTGGCCCCCAGCAGGCGCATACGGTATACGTTCAGGGCCTGGCGGACGGTGTCCTCCTCCCCCATAAACACCACGCACTCCATGCCCATGAGGGCGGCGGCGGTGGCGGTGGCCACCCCGTGCTGCCCCGCGCCGGTTTCCGCAATGAGACGGGTCTTGCCCATCTTCTTGGCCAGAAGGGCCTGACCCAGGACGTTGTTGATCTTATGGGCTCCGGTGTGATTGAGGTCCTCCCGCTTGAGGTAGATTTTCGCGCCGCCCAGGTCCTGGGTCATTTTTTTCGCATAGTACAGCCGGGAGGGCCGCCCGGCATACTCGTTGAGCAGCTCCGTCAGTTCCCGGTTAAACTCCGGGTCGTTTTTATAGTGCTCGTAGGCCTCTTCCAGTTCGATAACCGCATTCATCAGGGTCTCGGGGATGTACTGTCCTCCGTGGATTCCGAAGCGGCCCTTGGGATTTGTCATATCTCTTCTTCCTTTCGTACGGCCGCCGCAAAGGCCGCCATTTTATGAAAATCTTTCACGCCCCCGGTCTCAATGCCGGAGCTCACATCCACCCCCCAGGGGTGGAGAACCTGAATGGCCTGGGCCACGTTGTCCGGCCCCAGTCCCCCTGCCAACAAGTAGGGACGGCGGAGGTGTTTCAAGAGAGACCAGTCAAAGGTGCTCCCTGTTCCCGCGCCCGAGTCCAGCAGAATGCAGTCCGCCGAGCTGTTCTCCGCCCGCTCCAGGTCCTTTGGGGTTTTCACCTGAAACGCCTGGATGATGGGTTTCCCGGTGAGAGTTCGCAGCCGTTCCAGATAACCCTCGTCCTCCCTGCCGTGGAGCTGGGCCAGGTCGATGATCCCTGCCTCCAGCAGGGCAGCCACCCGCTCTGGTTCCTCGTCCACAAACACCCCCACCGCCTGAATGGTGGGCGAGAGCTGTTTGCGAAGCGTCCCGGCTTGCTCCCCGGTGACATATCGCCGGCTTTTGGGAGCGAAGACAAAGCCCACAAAGTCCGGCTCCAGGACGTTGGCGGCGGTGAGGTCCTCTGGCCGGGTGAGGCCGCACAGCTTGAATTTCGTCATCGGGCCGCCTCCCGCAGCTGCTCCAGCATGGAGCGCTTATTGGGAGCGCGCATCAGGGCCTCCCCGATGAGCACCGCGTCGGCCCCCACCGCCTTCAGCTCGGCCACGTCCTGGGGGCCGGTCACCCCCGACTCGGCCACGTAGAGTACGTTCGGCGGGATGAGGTCCCGCAGCCGCTTGGCGTTCTGGAAGTCTACGGAGAAGTCCTTGAGGTTGCGGTTGTTGACCCCCAAAATGGTGGCTCCCGCCGCCAGGGCGGAGCGGACCTCCGTCTCGTCGTGGGTCTCCACCAGGGCGGCCAGCCCCAGCGCCTCGCACAGCTTCAGGTATTCCTTCAAGGTCTGGGTTTCCAGCAGAGCGCAGATCAAAAGCACGCAGTCGGCCCCCATGAGGCGCGCCTCATAGATCTGGTAGGGGTCCACGGTAAAGTCCTTGCGCAGCATGGGCAAAGACACGGTCTGCCGCACCCGCCGGAAGATGTCGTTGGAGCCCAGAAACCACCTGGGCTCGGTGAGACAAGAGATGGCATCCGCTCCGGCAGCCTCATACTCTTTGGCAATGTCCAGATAGGGAAACTCCGGGTCGATGAGTCCCTTGGAGGGAGACGCCTTTTTCAGCTCGCACAGGAAGGACAGCCCCGGCTTACTCAGGGCCTTCTGGAAGCGCTCTCTCCCCTGTCCATGGCCCAGGGTCCGCTCCAGCGACCGGCACTGGGCCTGGAGGGTGTCCAGTCCCGCCTTCTCCTTGGCCGCCGCCACCCGCACCCGGGCATGGTCGGCCAGCTGTTCCAGGATGGTCATGCCGCCCCCACCTCCCGGTTGCTCACTACAATGAGCTTCTCCAGGGTGCGGGTGGCCGCGCCCGAGTCGATCAGTTCCCCGGCCAAGGCCACGCCATCTGCCATGGTATCCGCCTTTCCGGCAATGTACAGGGCCGCTCCGGCGTTGAGGAGAACAGCGTTTCGCTTGTGGCCCTGCTCGCCGCTGAGAACTGCCCGGGTGATGGCGGCGTTCTCCGCCGGGGTGCCGCCTTTCAGGTCCTCCCGGGCACAACGGGCAAAGCCAAACTCCTCCGGGGTGATGACCCGGCTCTTAAACCACCCGTCTTTGATTTCGCACACAGTGGTGGGGGCACTGAGGGAAATTTCGTCTAGCTTATCCTGCCCGTAAACCACCATGCCTCGGCGCACGCCCAGGCTGATGAGCACCTGGGCTAGAGGCTGCACCAGATAGTCGTCATATACCCCCAGCAGCTGCATGGACGGAGTGCCGGGGTTGGTGAGAGGGCCAAGAATGTTAAAGACGGTGCGGAAGCCCAGCTCCTTGCGGATGGCCCCCACGTACTTCATGGAGGTGTGGTATTTCTGGGCGAAGAAGAAGCACATGCCCACCTCCCGGAGCAGCTCCACACACTTCTCCGGGCTCTGCTGGATGTTTACCCCCAGGGCCTCCAGACAGTCGGCGGTGCCGCACTGGGAGGAGGCGGCCCGGTTGCCGTGCTTGGCCACCTTCACCCCTCCTGCCGCCGCCACTAAGGCGGAGGTGGTGGAGATATTGAAGCTGTGGGCGTTGTCGCCCCCGGTACCTACGATCTCGAAGAGTTCCATCCCGGTTTCTACCTTGGTGGCGTGGGCGCGCATGGCGGCGGCGCAGCCGGCAATCTCGTCGATGGTCTCCGCCCGGGCGCTCTTGGTGGAGAGGGCCGCGAGAAAAGCGGCGTTCTGGGTGGGAGTGGTCTGGCCGCTCATAATTTCATTCATCACGGTGTAGGCCTCGTCATAGGTGAGGTCCCCTTTGCTGACGATTTTGACAATGGCTTCTTTGATCATGGTGCTTCTCCTTTCTTCAGTCCGTGTCTGCCAAAGGAGAATAAAAAATCGCCCTTGACAGAATGATCTCTTCTGTCAAGGACGAATAAAAAAGCTTATCCGCGGTGCCACCTTGCTTCATAGGAATGACCCTATGCCCTTGCGGGATACCAACATATCCCCGGCAACTGACGCATGCCCATGCGTTGCAGAATACTCTGTGAGGTTCCTCACATTTCCCTGCACCCTCAGCGGTCCATTTGACAGGCTGTTTCTTGCCCGGCTCTCAGCACCCCGGACTCTCTGGAAAGGCATATCCTGCCATTATCTCCGCTTCAACGGTTTAGTAAATTAAATTTTCTGCATCTTAGCACAAAAAGATTTGTTTGTCAACAGCGAGAAGTTTTTTATCGGAATGTCTTTTTTCACACATCCTCTGCCAGTGGCTCCCACCAATAGCGGTGGTCCAGATACCAGTTGATGGTCTCATCCATCCCCTGGTCAAAGGACACCTGGGGCTGCCAGCCCAGCTGGGAGGACAGCTTTCCGCTGTCGATGGCGTAGCGCTTGTCGTGGCCCTTACGGTCGGCCACATGGACTACCTGCTCCGGGGGTACCTCCAGCCTGTGGCAGATAAGGCACACGATCTCCAGGTTGGTGCGTTCGCTGTGGCCTCCGATGTTGTAGACCTCTCCAGCCGCACCGCTTTGGAGGATTGCATCCAGGGCGGCGCAGTGGTCGTCCACGTGGAGCCAGTCCCGCACGTTCTCTCCCCTGCCATACACCGGCAAGGTTTTTCCGGCCAGCGCTCGGACGATC
Organism: Flintibacter sp.; assembly: GCF_046973065.1. Taxonomy (NCBI): domain Bacteria; kingdom Bacillati; phylum Bacillota; class Clostridia; order Eubacteriales; genus Flintibacter; species Flintibacter sp. The sequence continues at coordinate 44,440 of NZ_JBKVXZ010000025.1, forward strand.
ATCCGGGGGATAAGCTTTTCCGGGAACTGGTAGGGACCGTAGTTGTTGGAGCAGCGGCTCACCGTCACGGGCAGACCGTAGGTGCGGCAGTAGGCCAAGGTCAGCAGGTCGGCCCCTGCCTTGGAGGCGCTGTATGGGCTGCTGGGCCGCAAGGGGCTCTCCTCGGTAAAGAGCAGGTCGGGGCGGTCCAGGGGCAGGTCGCCGTAGACCTCGTCGGTAGACACCTGATGAAAGCGCACCCCGCCGTGGGCGCAGCAGGCGTCCAGCAGTACCTGGGTGCCCAGCACGTTGGTCTGTAAAAAGACCTCCGGGGCTTGGATGGAGCGGTCCACATGGCTCTCGGCGGCGAAGTTGATCACTGCCTGGGGCTGTTCCTCCTCAAAGAGTCGTTTCACCGCTGTCCGGTCGCAGATATCTCCCCGCACAAAGCGAAAGTTGGGATGGTCCATCACCGGGGCCAGGGTAGCCAGGTTTCCCGCATAGGTCAGCTTATCCAGACAGACTACCCGGTCCTCCGGGTGGTGTTTGAGCCAATAGAAGATGAAGTTGCTCCCGATGAATCCGGCTCCGCCGGTAACCAGCAGCGTCATGTGTGTCCCTCCCCGTGGTTTTCTGTCCTAACCATACCCCAACAGGGCGGTTCTGGCAAGGAGAAATTTTCCTTCACCGAGGGTAAAACAACACCCTTAGATGTCCGTCAGAAGCGGACACTACCTCCGCTCGCACGCCGTACACCGCGCTTATACGCTCCGGGGTAAGTACCTGCTCCGGGGTACCTTGGGCCACTACTCTACCCTCGTCCAGCAGATAGAGCCGCTGGCAGTACATAGCGGCTAAATTCAGGTCGTGGAGGGCGGCAACAACGGTACAGCTTACTCCCTTTACAAGCTCCATGAGCTGGAGCTGGTACTGCACATCCAGGTGGTTGGTGGGCTCGTCCAGGATGAGGCATGGAGTCTGCTGGGCCAGGGCACGGGCCAAAATGACCCGCTGGCGCTCTCCGCCGGAGAGGGTGGCCATGGAGCGGTTTGCCAGCTCCTCCATCCCCACCTCCCGCAGTGCCTGATGGGCGATGGCGTAGTCTGCTGGGTTGTCCCGTTCCAGGGCTTTTTTATGGGGAGAACGGCCCAGAAGTACCATGTCAAGAACGGTAAAGTCAAATCCCTTGTCGTTATGCTGGGCTACGACTCCAATTTTCTTGGCGCTCTCCCGGCGGCTCTCCCTGGATAAATCCCGGCCATTGAGATACACCGCGCCCCCCTGAGGGACCAGTTGACGGTAGAGGCATTTGAGGAGGGTGCTTTTGCCGCTGCCGTTGGGGCCAATGATCCCCACCAGCTCCCCTGCCCCGGCCTCCAGGATTACTCCATTCAGAATGTGGTTTCCCTCCAGGGTAACTTGCAGGTCTTGGGCTAGCAGTTCCATCACACCTCACCTCCAAATCCGTACCGCCGCCGGGCCAGCAGAGCCAGAAATACCGGTGCGCCCACCAGGGCGGTGAGGATACCGATGGGAATTTCGTTGCCCGGCAGCACCACCCGGCACAGCACATCCATCCACACCAGAAAGACAGCCCCAGTCAGTCCCGCCAGAGGCAGCAGGGTGCGGTGGTCGCTGCCGAAGAGCAGCCGCACCCCATGGGGAATGATGAGACCAACAAAGCCCACCATCCCCGCCTGGTATACCAGTACTCCCACCATGGCGGCCACCACCAGCAGGTACATGAGTCGCCGGCCGGCCAACTCTACCCCCAGGGTACCGGCGCAGTCGTCCCCCAGCAGCATCAGGTTCAGGGTGCGGTACTGGCTCCAGAAGAACAGCCCGCCCGATACCACCACGCCACAGGCGATGGCGTTGCCCGGCCAGTTGGCTGCCCCCATGCCCCCCATGGTCCACTGCACCAGGGCGGCAGCGGCGTGGTCGTCGTTTTCCAGTACAATACAGAAGTTACCCAGGGCGGAGCACACCGCGCTGAGAGCTACGCCGGACAGCAGCAGTTTTATTGGCGTGGAGCGCCCTCCCAGCCGGGACAGTAGGAGTACCGCCGCAGCGGCCAGAAAGGCCCCCACCGCGCCAAATAACCCCATGGCATTGCCGCCCAGAGCGGTGCCCGCCCCAGCGGTCAATGCCAGGGCGGCCCCCAGGTAGGCGCCGGAGGACACGCCCAGGATGTAGGGGTCGGCCATGGTGTTCTGGACCATGGCCTGCATCACCGCGCCGCACAGACCCAGGCCAGCGCCCGTGGCCGCCGCCAGCACCAGCCGGGGCAGGCGGATGAGCCACACCACGTCGTGGACCCCTCCGCTGCCCCATTGACTGCCGTCTCCCAGGCCAAAGAGCTCGTAGGCCATCACCTGGTATACGTCCCCCATGGGGATGGCCATGGAACCCA
>NZ_JBKVXZ010000026.1:0-46813 GCF_046973065.1 Flintibacter sp.
CTACTGCTGTGAGCATTTGAACAGCAAGGACGAGAGCCGCCGCTGTGATTTTATGACCTGGGACGTGCCGGTAAAGGACAATTGTCCTGTCTGCGGCTGGACCATGTTCAAGAAGTCGGGCCGTGGATTCAAAAAGCCCTTCTGCATCAATGAACAGTGTTCTAACTTTACACCTGAGGAAAAGCGCGGCGGCTGGAAAAAGAAGACCGAGGAGGCCGACGCTCCCGCTCAGGAAGGGGAGGAGAGCGCCAAGAAGCCGGTGGCCAAGAAGAGCACTGCTGCCAAGAAAACGACAAAAAAGGCGGATTCCACGAAGAAATCTGCAAAAACTACTACAAAGAAGACGAGCACCAAAAAAACCACCAAGACCGCGGCCAAGAAGGCTAAGTTGGAGGAAACGGAAGCGTAAGGCAAAAACGCCTTACAGAATAAGACGGACACACGAGACTCTCAGGAGGTACTATGGAACCTGTTATTGTCATTGGAGCCGGCCTTGCGGGAAGCGAGGCGGCCTGGCAGCTGGCCAACCGGGGCATCCCGGTGCGCCTGCATGAGATGAAACCCAACAAAATGACTCCTGCCCACCACAGCGCCGATTTTGGAGAGCTGGTGTGCTCCAACTCCCTGCGCTCCGATCAGCTGGAGAACGCGGTGGGACTGCTGAAGGAGGAGCTGCGCCGCTGCAACTCCCTCATCATGGCCTGCGCCGATGAGCACCGGGTGGAGGCGGGGGGCGCCCTGGCGGTGGACCGCCACGCCTTCTCCGCCGCCATTACTGAGAAGATCAAGAACCACCCCAACATCACTGTGGTGGAGGAGGAGGTACTGGACATCCCCGAGGAGGGACAGGTCATTGTGGCCTCCGGTCCCTTGACGGCCGAGCCGCTGGCCGAGGCCATTGGCCGCCGCTACCCCCAGAACGGATACCTTCACTTCTTTGACGCTGCCGCCCCCCTGGTGACCTTTGAGAGCGTGGACATGGAAAGCGCCTGGTTTGCCTCCCGGTATGACCGGGGTACTCCGGACTATATCAACTGTCCCATGACCGAGGAGGAGTACGACGCCTTCTGGAAGGAGCTCACCACCGCCCAGGAGGCGGAGGTCCACGGCTTTGAGGACGCAGGGGTGTTTGAAGGCTGTATGCCGGTGGAGGTCATGGCCCGCCGTGGCCGGGACACCCTGTGCTATGGTCCCCTCAAGCCGGTGGGGCTCCGGGACCCCAAGACGGGAAAGGAGCCCTTTGCCGTGGTGCAGCTGCGCAAGGATAACGCTCAGGGCAGCATCTATAATATCGTAGGCTTCCAGACCCACCTGAAGTGGCCGGAGCAGAAGCGTGTGTTCTCCATGATCCCTGCCCTGAAAAATGCGGAGTTTGTCCGCTACGGCGTGATGCACCGCAACACCTTCCTGGACTCGCCCCGGCTGCTGGACCGCTACTACCGGGTGCGCACTGAGCCCCGGGTCCGCTTTGCCGGACAGATCACTGGCGTGGAGGGGTATGTGGAGTCCACCGCCTCGGGCTGTCTGGCCGCCATGGAACTGGCCCGGGAGCTGGAGGACAAGGAGCCCATCAACTTCCCACGGGAGACCGCCATGGGCGCGCTGGCTCTTTACATCAGCGACGAATCTGTGGTACACTTTCAACCGATGAATATCAACTTCGGCCTCATTCCTGCCCTGGGCTACCGGGTGAAGGGAAAGAGAAATAAAAATGCCGAGCTGTCCAAACGGGCTTTGGAGGCTCTGGATGGGCTGAATCTCACATAATTGTATCCTCGGCGGTCTGGGTGACTGTCGAGAAGGACGAGCCCAGGGCTCTCTAAGAAAGAAGGATATTTATGAAAATCATCGTTGACGCCATGGGAGGGGACAACGCCCCTCAGGCTCCTGTAATGGGAGCTATCCAAGCCAACAAGGAGTACGGTGTGGACATCGTGCTGGTAGGCCGGGGGGAGGAAATCCTTAAGGTGCTGGAGAGCAACGGCATCCAGGAGCTGCCCGCCGGGGTGGAGATCGCCCACGCCTCTGAGGTGGTGGAGATCTGCGACAATCCTGCCAATGCCTTCCGGGAGAAGAAGGACTCCTCTCTGACGGTGGGACTGAACCTGCTCAAATCCGGAGCCGGGGACGCCTTTGTCTCCGCTGGTTCTACCGGAGCTCTGCTCTCTGCGGCCACCCTGCTGGTCAAGCGCATCAAGGGCATCCGCCGGGCCGCTCTGGCTCCTGTGGTGCCTACGGGCAACGGGGGCGCAGTGCTCATCGACTGCGGCGCCAACGCCGAGTGTCCCCCGGAGTATCTGCTGCAGTTTGCCTACATGGGCTCCTACTACGCCGAGCACGTGCTGGGCCGTCCCGAGCCTAAGGTGGGGCTGCTGAACATCGGCGCGGAGCCCTCCAAGGGTACCACCCTCCAGACTACCGTCTACCCCATGCTCCAGGAGGCCGCCAAGGCCGGCCGCATCAACTTCGTGGGCAATGTGGAGGCCCGGGAAGCGGTTGAGGGTTCGGTAGATGTGATTGTCAGTGACGGCTATTCGGGCAACATTTTCCTGAAAACCATGGAGGGCACCGGACTGTTCCTGGCCCGGGAGATCAAGAAGATGTTTATGAAGAGCCTGCTGACCAAGCTGGCCGCTGTGATGGTCTCCGGCGGACTCAAGCAGTTCAAGAAGATGATGGACTCCAGCGAGGTAGGCGGCACCGCGCTGCTGGGCATCTCCAAGCCGGTGATCAAGGCCCACGGTTCCTCCGATGCCTACGCCATCAAGAACGCCGTGCGGCAGGCCAAACAGTTTGCCTCCTCCGGCATTATCGAGAGTATTACCGACAATGTGGACGTGATGCGTCTGGAGGTCACTCAGCTGTAAGGGAGACATGCTCGCTTGGGCACTTTTGCCCACCTGCATAAAAATTGCCAATTCCCTATTGACAGGCAGAGGGAATGTGCATATAGTAAGGAAAGAAAAACGTGCCTGGGGCACAGCAAAAGGAGCAGGCTACTATGATTTTTGAAAAGGTATGCGCACTGATCGCGGAGCAGTTCAATGTGGATGCGGATTCCATCACCATGGAAACCTCCTTTGAAGATGATCTGAACGCGGACTCTGTGGATATTGTGGACTTGTCTATGGCGCTGGAAGAGGAATTTGATATCGACGAGATGTCCGAGGAAGAAGCTTCTGCCATCAAGACCGTGGGCGATCTGGTCCGCTTCCTGCAGAATAAGATCGACTAATTTCCCAGACATTATAAGCAGAAACTCCGCCTTGGGGCGGAGTTTTGCTTATCTTACCTTGAAAAAAGTGAGGAACGACCAATGACCACCTTAGAAGAAAAGCTGGGCTACCAGTTTCAAAACCGGGAGCTGCTGGAAAACGCTCTGACCCACAGCTCCTGCGCCAATGAGAGCCGGGGCAAGCTGCAGAGCAATGAGCGGCTGGAATTTTTGGGAGACTCCATCCTGGGCATGGTAGTGGCCGACCACCTGTACCGGGGCCATCCCGATCTGCCCGAGGGAGAGCTGACCCGGGTGCGGGCCGCCCTGGTGTGCGAAGAGAGCCTGGTAGAGGTGGCGCAGGCCCTGGATCTGGGTTCCTACCTGCTGCTGGGCAAGGGGGAGGAGGCCGGCGGCGGCCGTACCCGTCCTTCCATTCAGGCAGACGCAGTAGAGGCTGTGCTGGCGGCGGTCTATCTGGACGGGGGTATTGGCTCGGCCCGGAAGATCATCCAGAAGTATATCCTCTGCCGGGAGATCGAGGGCATCACCAGTCCCCGGGACTACAAGACCGCCCTCCAGGAACTGGTCCAGCGGGAGAGCGGACAGGTGCTCAAGTACCGGCTGGTGGGCTCTCAGGGGCCCGACCACGCCAAGCGCTTCTTCGTGGACGTGGATCTGAACGGAGAGCCTGTGGGCTCCGGCGAGGGGCACAGCAAGAAAGAGGCCGAGCAGATGGCCGCCAAGGCGGCCATGGCGAAGCTGTCAAAGCCGAAGGCGTGACGGCGGGGCCTCTTGCGAACGAAAGTGAGCCGCGCCTTGGGCGCGTCCAAGCAAAATTCCTGGCCAGAGGCCGGGAATTTTCTTGCCGGAGGGCGGATTGATTCCGCCCGAGGATTTAAAATGATGGGGTTCCCGGAAAAGCACAGCTTTTCTGGGAGTGGCCGAGCAGATGGCCGCCAAGGCGGCGCTGAACCGGCTGAGCAAAAAATAAGCAATCATTGGGGCCCGCTCCAGGTGGAGACGGGCCCTTTTTATATGCCTGTTTGGCCAGATTAAAAAAGTGTTGACAAAATGGTTAGCATATGCTAATCTATGGGTGGTTAGAGACGAGAGAACAAAAGCATCCCCTCCTCACACCTCCCTGCTTTCTTCCCCACACTCAGGCTTTTCAGATCTCTCTGGCCACCAGAATACCCAAAGGGACAGGCATCACCCTTGGGGAACCCCCAGCCGTGGGCATACACGCGGCTGGGGATTTTTTTGCCTGGATAGAACCGGAAGGGTATGTTGACGGCAAAGGGCGGGCATGGTATAGTGGTATCGCGTTTTGCATGTGCCTGGGTATGATCCCGGGGAAAGGGGTTTTCTATGCCAATTAAATGGATGCGCAGCGTGATGCTGATTATTACCTATGCGGTATTTCTGGTGCTGGCGGTGATCAAATTTGATGTGATCCTGGATCTGGCAGGACAGGTCCTGACCAGCTGCCGACCGCTGTTTCTGGGCTTTGCCATCGCCTTTGTGCTCAACCGGCCCTGTGCCTTCTTCTGCCGCCACTATGAACGCAATCTGGGGGAGCGGTTCAAGAAACTGGGCCGTCCGTTGGCGGTGCTTACCTCCTATGTGGCCATGATTGCGATTATTGTGGCTCTGTTTTCCTTTGTACTGCCTCAGGTGGTGGACAGTATTCAGCTGTTTGCTGCCAGTGTCAGCGGCTATATGGTCAATCTGCAGGCCATTATCAATAAGATCGCTGAGTATCTGGATCTGTCTTCTCTGGACCTGAGTTCCCTGAGCAGCTATCTGCGCAGCTTTTTGGATGGGGTGCTCTCCAGTGTCACCACGGCTGCCTCCCAGGTGATGGTGGTCACCAGTAGTATTTTGTCCATGTTCGTCACCCTGGTACTGGCCATCGTGTTCTCTATCTACATGCTGGCCGGGCGGGAAAAGCTGCTGGACCAGGGCCGCAGACTGCTGCGGGCCTATCTGCCCGACCGGCATGTGACCTGGGTCAGCGATGTGATCCGCCTTACTGCCGAGACCTTTACCAACTTTGTCTCCGGCCAGGCTATTGAGGCCTGCATCCTGGGCGGCCTGTGTGCATTGGGTACCTTCTTTATCCAGCCTGATTACGCCGCTCTCATTGGCGTTATTGTGGGCGTGTCCGCCCTGATCCCGGTGGCGGGTGCTTATATCGGGGCGATCCTTTCTGCCTTCCTGCTGGTAATGGTGTCCCCGGTGCGGGCCATCATCTTCCTGATCTTTTTGTCCATTCTCCAGCAGATCGAGGGCAATGTGATCTATCCCCGTGTAGTGGGTACCTCCATCGGCCTGCCGGGCATCTGGGTGCTGACGGCGGTGACGGTGGGCGGCGGCCTGTTCGGCCTGCTGGGCGTGCTGCTCAGCGTGCCGGTGGCCTCGGTGCTGTATGCCCTGCTGAAACAGGATGTGGTGCGGCGGCTGCGAAAGAAAGAGCCTGTAAAACCGGAATCCAAAGAAGAATAACAAATAAAACGGCGCGCCGAAGTTTTCTTCGGCGCGCCGTTTTTCTATGTTTACAATCAGAACAGACCGGTGATTTTACCGTTCTCGTCCACATCGATCTTCTCGGCGGCGGGAACCTTGGGCAGACCAGGCATGGTCATGATGTCACCCGTCAGGGCTACCAGGAAGCCGGCGCCGGCGGACACCTTAATGTTGCGTACGGTGACGGTGAAGCCATCGGGAGCGCCCAGCAGCTTCTGGTCGTCGGAGAAGGAATACTGGGTCTTAGCCATGCAGATGGGCAAAGCGCCGAAGCCCAGGTCGGTGAGCTGGGCCATCTGCTTGCGGGCGTTGGGGGTGAGGACCACGCCGTCGCCGTGGTACACCTTGGTGACAATGGCGTTGAGCTTTTCCTCAATGGAGGCCGCAGCGTCGTAGGCAAAGCGGAAGTCGTTGGGCTGCTCGCACAGACGCACCACTTCCTCGGCCAGGGCCAGGCCGCCCTCGCCGCCCTTGCCCCAGACCTCGCTGAGGGCCACGTTGACACCCAGAGCCCGGCACTTGTCCTCCACCAGCTTCAGCTCGGCCTCGGTGTCGGTGGGGAAGCGGTTGATGGCCACCACACAGGGCAGACCGTAGACCTTGGTGATGTTTTCCACGTGGCGCAGCAGGTTGGGCAGGCCGCGCTCCAGAGCCTCCAGGTTCTCGGTGTTCAGGTCGGCCTTGGCCACGCCGCCGTGGTGCTTCAGGGCGCGGACCGTGGCTACCACAACCACCGCATCGGGGGTGAGGCCCGCCATGCGGCACTTGATGTCCAGGAACTTCTCTGCACCCAGGTCGGCGCCGAAGCCGGCCTCAGTGATGGCATAGTCGCCCAGCTTCAGAGCCATACGGGTGGCCATGATGGAGTTGCAGCCGTGGGCGATGTTGGCGAAAGGACCGCCGTGGATAAAGGCGGGAGTACCCTCCAGGGTCTGGACCAGGTTGGGCTTGAGGGCGTCCTTCAGCAGAGCGGCCATGGCACCGGCGGCCTTCAGGTCCCCGGCGGTGACCGGCTTCTCGTCGTAGGTGTAGCCCACGATAATGCGGCTCAGGCGCTCCTTCAGATCGGTGATGGAGGTGGCCAGACACAGAACTGCCATGACCTCGCTGGCTACGGTGATGTCAAAGCCGTCCTCGCGGGGAACGCCCTGCATCCGTCCGCCCAGGCCGTCCACCACGTTGCGCAGCTGGCGGTCGTTCATGTCCACGCACCGCTTCCAGGTGATGCGCTTGACGTCAATCCCCAGGGCGTTGCCTTGCTGAATGTGGTTGTCCAGCATAGCGGCCAGCAGGTTGTTGGCCGCACCGATGGCATGGAAGTCGCCGGTAAAGTGGAGATTGATATCCTCCATAGGCACCACCTGAGCGTATCCGCCGCCGGCAGCGCCGCCCTTGACGCCGAAGACCGGGCCCAGAGAGGGCTCGCGCAGGGCCACCAGAGCGTTCTTGCCCATGCGGCGCAGAGCGTCGGCCAGACCCACCGTGGTGGTGGTCTTACCCTCGCCGGCGGGGGTGGGGTTGATGGCGGTGACCAGGATCAGCTTGCCGTTGGGAGCCTGCGTCTCATTGAGCAGGCGGTAGTCGATCTTAGCCTTGTAGCGGCCGTAGTACTCCAGGTACTCCTCAGCCACGCCGGCAGTCTTGGCGATGTCGCCAATGGGCTTCATGGGGGTGCTCTGTGCAATTTCAATATCGGTCAACATAACACAATTTCTCCTTTGTCCGCGCCCTTTTCACAAAAAAAGGGCGCACCGGTTTTTTACTCCGTGCGCCCAGACGGTCGGCATTAAGACGCTGAACGCGTCCGCTATACTTCATGTGGTACTCCACTTCCGTCAGTTGTATAGCTTATGTAGTGAGTGTATCACACCTCTTTCGGCACGTCAAGTGTCCGAAAGGGCAGAGCCCCGGTCAAACTGTCGGTAAAAGTCCTTGATGAGGGCGATGAAGGCCCGAGTGGCGGGGGAGAGGAAACTGTTTTTCTTATAAACCACTGCCATCGGACAGGTGAGAGGGGGATCGCCCACGGTGAAGAAGGACAGACGGTCCATATAGGGGGTGCGGTGGATGCCGCTCTCCGGCAGGAAAGTGAAGCCCATGTTCTCCGCCACCAGATTGATGGCGGTGGTGTTGTTGGTGGTGGTGAGGATATTCACCGGCTCCACGTTCTGAACGTTGAAGGTGTTATAGAGCAGGCGGGACAGACGCCAATCCTCAGGCAGCATCATCAGCCGCTCGTGCTCCAGCTGCCGCAGGTCCCCGAAGGGGAGGGGAGCAGAGCAGGGGCTGTCCAGGCCCTGGACCAGGGGGTGGTCCTTGTGGGAGATGAGGAGGATGCGCTCGTGCATTACCAGCTCATAGCTCAGGTCGGTGAGGTTGCCCGGTGTGTGCATCAGACAGAAGTCTGTGACGCTGCTGGCGGCCAGATTGCCCAGCTGGGGCACCGGCGCCTCGTGGAGGACCACCTGCACGTCGGGGTACTTGGCGGCAAAGCGGGGCAGGATATCGGGCAGCAGGGTGGAGCCTCGCCAGGTGGACACGCCGATGTGCAGCTGTTGGCGTTTCTTCTCCTGCAGCTGCTGCAGGTCGCTCTCCAGCTGCCGGTCCAGATAGCCCTGGCGTTCCAGATAGGCATGGAAAAGCTCTCCCGCGGCGGTCAGATGCAGAGGGGTGTGGGAGCGGTCCAGTAGGGTGACACCCAGATTGGCCTCCAGCTTGGCGAGATACTGGCTGAGGTAGGGCTGGGAGAGATAGAGACGGTCCGCCGCCTTGGAGATGCTGCGCTCCTTGACGATGGCCAAAAAGTATTCCGGATTTTTGACAAACATAACGGGCCTCCTGTTGGGCTGCGAAAGGGAACGGGCCGCTTAGCGCCGCCTTTTTAAGGATATCATATCATAAAATGGGGAAAAAGGGAATGTCTTGGGACAAAAGAAGGGGCATATGGCGGATTTTGGGAAAAAAGAAAATGCCCTGCGCCAAACGACGCAGGACATTTTATCTTGCCATATACCAATTACACAGCGCGGGTGACCTTACCGGAACGGAGGCATCTGGTGCAGACGTACACGTGAGTGGGAGTCCCATTCACAATCGCCTTCACGCGCTTCACGTTGGGCTTCCAGGTGCGGTTGGAGCGGCGGTGGGAGTGGGAGACCTTGATACCGAAGGTGACGCCCTTGTCGCAGAATTCACATTTGGCCATGTTGCTTACCTCCTCGCTATGAGAGTACGCTTTCGATGAAGCATCGACTGGTATTTTACCAGATAATTTTCGGGAATGCAAGAGGTTTTTAAAAAAACTTGAATTTTTTTCTGAGAGGGCTTTAAATGGAAAAAAGTGTGAAACGGAAGGAAGAAATTGAACCCTGCGCTTGCGCCGGAAAGACAAATAAGCTATACTAAAACCAAATCGGCATGACAGCCTGGAACGCAAGGAGGAGACGCTATGGCAGAGCGTGGAAAAAGCGTAAAACTGGGAGAGATCATCCGGGAGTTCCAACTGGAGATTTTAAATAAAGGTCCCAATTACGAGGATATGCCTCTGACCACTTTGGACGTGAACCGGCCCGGCCTGCCCCTGAGCGGTTTTTTTGAGCATTTTGATGCCCGCCGCCTGCTGGTCATCGGCCTGACTGAGCACACCTATCTCTCGGGCATGGAGCCTCAGGCCCGCCGGGAGAGTTTTGACCGGCTGCTGGCCCATCCGGTGCCCGCGCTGATCATCACCCGGGAACTGGAGCCCTTCCCTGAGTGTATGGAGATGGCCATCAAGCATGAGCGCACCGTGCTGCGCACACAAGAACATACTTCTGCCTTTATGAGCCGCCTCATCGGCAGCCTCTTTAACCACCTGGCGCCTCAGATCACCCGCTCCGGTGTGATGATGGAGATCTACGGCGAGGGCGTGCTCATTCAGGGCGAGTCTGGCGTGGGCAAGAGCGAGGTTGCCATTGAGCTTATTCAGCGGGGACACCGCATCATTGCCGACGACGCGGTGGAGATCAAGGAGACCAACCACGGTACCCTTATGGCCACGGCCCCTGAACTCATCCGCCACTATATGGAGCTTCGCGGCATCGGCGTGGTGGACGTGCGGCGGCTGTTTGGTATGAGCGCCATCAAGACGGAGCAGGAGATCGATATGGTCATCAAGCTGGAGCCCTGGGACGACAGCGCGGTCTATGACCGCCTGGGCCTGGAGGGAGCGGTGACTCAGATCCTGGGCGTCTCGGTGCCCTGCCTGACCATCCCGGTCAAGCCCGGACGGAATCTGGCCAGCATCGTGGAGGTGGCGGCCATCAACAACCGTAACCGGAAGATGGGCCATAACGCGGCTCTGGAGCTGACCCGGAAAATGGATGAACACTTTAAAAAACTCATGGAAGAGGGAGAGCGGTAAACCATGTATATCGGAATTGACGTAGGCGGCACCAACCTGGTGGCCGGACTGGTAGATGAGAACGGTAAGATCCTGCACAAGGCGTCCTGCCCGGTGGATAAGAGCATGACGGCGGAGGAGCTGACCCGCCAGCTGGCCAAGCTGTCTCTTCAGGCAGCCAAAGAGGCCGACTGTCCGCTCTCTGAGATCCAGGCGGCGGGCGTGGGCCTGCCCGGTCTGGTGAGCAATAAGACGGGTATGGTGATCAAGACCACCAATATGCCCTTCTACAACACCCCCTTCCGGGAAATTTTCCAGGAGGATCTGAAGATCCCCGTCTACCTGGGCAACGACGCCGACTGTGCCGCGGTGGGTGAGTACTGGGCGGGCTCTGCCAAGGGCTTTGACCCTGCTCTGGTCATCACTTTGGGCACCGGCATCGGCAGCGGCATGGTCCGGGGTGGAAAGCTCTACATCGGTCACGGCGGTGCCGGCATGGAGGCGGGCCACATGATCATCCATCCCAACGGGGTGCGCTGCGGCTGCGGCAACCTGGGCTGCTGGGAGCAGTACGGTTCCGCCACCGCTCTGGTTCGTCTGACCCGGGAGGAGATGGAGTACAACCGGGACAGCATGCTGTGGCAGCTGTGCGACGGGGATACCCGCAAGCTGGAGGGCCGTACCACCTTCCAGGCGGTGCGTGAGGGCGACGCCACGGCCCGCAAGGCGCTGGACCGTTACTTGGAGGGCCTGTCCATGGGCCTCATTAACCTGGTGAACGTGCTGTTCCCCGAGATCGTCTGTCTGGGCGGCGGTATCAGCAATGCCGACGACGACCTGCTGCTCAATCCCCTGCGTGAGCTGGTCCACCGGGGCAGCTTCGACAAGGACCACCTGCCCCGCATTGAGCGGGCCAGCCTGGGCAACGACGCGGGCGTGGTGGGCGCCGCCATGCTGTGCAATATGTTCTGATCTTTCCGCGTGAACCAAATGGGATTCCCCCGGCCAGAGGAAGCGCTCCGGCCGGGGGAATTTATGTTGGGTAAAGTTGCGGGTGTACTATTTTATTTGACGGTGAAATTTGCTATAATATAATGTCTGCTGAATAAACTGCAAATCAGCTTGTTCTCGCGGCAGCGGCCGCGTAATTCCACTTGTTATATTTGAAATCCGCAAGGAATTTGGAGGTCACAATGGATCAATTTGACCAGTTGTTTGATCAATTACAAAAGTGCTGCCCCGACATGGAACTGCTGAAACAGGAGCCCATGGCCCGCCACACCACCTTCCGCATCGGCGGCCCGGTGCCTCTCATGGCCCGGCCCACAAACGAGGAGCAGGTGCTGGCGTGCGTCCGGCTTGCCCGGGAGAACCAGATCCCTCTGGTGGTGCTGGGCAACGGCTCCAACCTGCTGGTGGCCGATGAAGGCGTGCAGGCTTTTGTGCTGGATATGACGGGACTCAATCGCCTGGAGCGAACCGGAGAGCGGGAGATTGCCGTGGGGGCAGGCGTCACCCTGGCTCGGCTGGCCTCCTTTGCCGCCGGAGAGGGCCTGACCGGCCTGGAATTTGCCGGAGGAATTCCCGGCACCCTGGGAGGAGCCGTCATGATGAATGCCGGAGCCTATGGAGGCGAGATGGTGCAGGTCGTGCGCCGCACCCGGTGCCTCACCCCCGAGGGGACCGTGAAGGAGATCGTAGGGGAGGAGCATGACTTCTCCTACCGCCACAGCATCTTTTCTCAGGGGGAGGACGTGATCCTCTCCTCGGTGCTGGAGCTGGAGTCGGGACAGGAGGAGGACATCCGCGCCCAGATGGCGGAGCTGGCTCAGAAGAGAAAGTCCAAGCAGCCTCTGGAGTACCCCAGTGCCGGGTCCATGTTCAAGCGGCCCCAGGGATACTTCGCCGCCGCCCTCATTGAGCAGTGCGGTCTGAAGGGCTTTACGGTGGGAGGTGCCCAGGTGTCGGAGAAGCACGCGGGATTTGTCATCAACCGGGGAGGCGCCACCTGTGCCGACGTGCTGGCCTTGGTGAAGGAGGTCCAGCGCCGCGTGCGGGAACAGACCGGCGTGGAGCTGGAGATGGAGGTGCGCCGGCTGGGGTGAGAGCCGGGCGGCGCAGGGGAGAGCGTCCCCAGAGAGAGAAAACTTGAGGTGTGTGTTTGTGGAGTTTTTGATTATTTCCGGTCTGTCCGGGGCAGGGAAGAGCCGGGCGGCCTCGGTGATGGAGGACCTGGGCTATTTTTGTGTGGATAACCTGCCCGTCCCTCTGATCCCCAAATTTGCCGAGCTGGGCATGGGGGGAAACGGAGAGTATGACCGGGTGGTACTGGTGACCGATATCCGGGGCGGCACCAATTTTGAGGGGCTATTCCAGGCCCTGGACCGTCTGACGGCAATGAAGTGCAGCTACCGCATCCTGTTCATGGATGCCTCGGATGCCGCCATTATCAAGCGCTATAAGGAGACCCGGCGGGTCCATCCCCTGGGGGAGGAATATGCCTCCCTGGAGCAGGCCATCCAGATGGAGCGGAAGGTTCTGGCTCCCCTGCGGGAGCGGGCGGACTGGATCGTGGATACCACCGGTCTGACCCTGGGCCAGCTGCGCAGCAAGCTGCTGTCCCTCTTTTCCAAGGGGAAAGAGGAGGGGAAGATGGAGGTGCATGTTCTCTCCTTTGGCTTCAAGCACGGGGTGCCTATGGAGGCCGACCTGGTCTTTGACGTGCGCTTTCTGCCCAATCCCTACTACGTTCCTGAGCTGCGGGGGCTGACCGGCCTGGACCAGGGAGTCCGGGACTATGTGTTTTCCCACCCGCAGAGCAATGAATTTCTTAAGCGCCTCAACGATTTTGTCAGCTATCTGCTGCCCCGGTATGCAGAGGAGGGGAAGACCTCCCTGGTCATTGCCGTGGGCTGCACCGGAGGACACCACCGCTCGGTGGCGGTGGCCCACGCACTGGCCCAGTTTGTTGCCGGGCAGGGCTTCCCGGTGACCGAGAGCCACCGGGACATGGGGCGCAATTGATCTTGTCCTAGAAGGAGGCATTTATTATGCTGGACGCCATCCCCAACACCCAGCTGTGGGAGCGGGGGCCCAAGATCGTCGCCATCGGCGGCGGCACCGGCCTTTCTACCATGCTGCGGGGACTGAAAAAATACACCAAAAATCTCACCGCCGTGGTCACGGTGGCCGACGACGGGGGAGGCTCCGGCATGCTCCGGCGGGATATTGGTATGCCTCCGCCGGGGGACATCCGCCACTGTATGGAGTCCCTGGCCAACACGGAGCCCATCATGCAGCGCCTGCTCACCTACCGCTTTTCCGACGGCGTGCTGGCAGGACAGTCCTTCGGCAACCTGATTTTGGCCGCGCTGAACGGGGTGACCGGCTCTTTCGAGGAGGCGGTGCGCCAGATGAGCCAGGTTCTGGCTATCACCGGCCAGGTCATCCCCGTCACCAGCGCCGACGTACAGCTGGAGGCGGTGTTTGAAAACGGGACCCAGGTGGTGGGGGAGTCCAAGATCTGCGACTTTAAAAAGCAGCAGGACTGCCGTATCCACCATGTGAATCTGATCCCCGCCAAGCCCGAGCCCCTGCCTTCCGCTCTGGAGGCTATCCGGGATGCCGACCTCATTCTGCTGGGGCCGGGAAGTCTGTACACCAGCGTCATCCCCAACCTGCTGGTGGAAGGGGTGCCCCAGGCCATCGCGGAGACCGATGCCCTGAAAATTTACATCTGCAACATCATGACCCAGGACGGCGAGACGGAGGGGTACACCGCCGCTGACCACGTCCAGGCCCTTATGGAGCACGGCGCGCCGGGGATGGTGGACCTGTGTCTTGCCAACTGTGCCCCTGTGCCGGAAAATCTGCTGGGCCGCTATGAAGAAGAAGGAGCGGTGCCCCTGGTTGTGGACCGGGAGCGCATTGCCGCCATGGGCCTGGAGCTGGTGGAGCGCCCGGTGGCCCGGGAGAAGGGCGATTTCGCCCGCCATGACCCGGATAAGCTGGCCGAGGCGGTGCTGGATATTTACCGTCAGCGGGCCATGCGCATCTTCCGGGGGAAGAACCGCTATATCATCGAGGAGTGAACACCATGACCTTTGGAGGCGAGGTAAAAAATGAGCTGTGCCGGGGGGAGCTGCACCGCAAGTGCTGCGCCCAGGCGGAGGCCTACGGGGTGCTGCTGTACTGCAACACCTTTACCGGCGGGGAGGTGCGGATCGTCACCGAACACGACGCCTTTGCCCAGCGACTGCCCCTGCTGTTCAAAAAGGCCTTTAGAATCACCTTTGACCGCCTTCCACAGGGGGATGGAAAGCATATTTTTTCCATTCAGGACCCGAAGAAGCTGCAAACCATCCGCCAGACCTACGGTGCGGAGGGAGAGGCCGTGGCCCTGCACATCAACTTTGCTGTCCTGGAGGAGCCCTGCTGCCGCATGTCCTTCTTCCGTGGGGCTTTTCTGGCGGGAGGGTCGGTCACCGACCCGAAAAAGGGGTACCACCTGGAGCTGACCACCTCCCATCAGAAAGTGAGCCGGGAGATGCTGGCCCTCATGCGGGAGTGCGACTTTACCCCCAAGGCCGCCGCCCGAAAGGGGAACAGCGTCATCTACTTTAAACAGAGCGAGTACATTGAGGATTTTCTTACCGCCGTGGGCGCGCCGGTGGCCGCCATGGAGATCATGAACACCAAGCTGGAGAAGAACCTGCGGGGGAGCGTCAACCGCCGGGTCAACTGCGACGCGGCCAACCTGGATAAGGCGGTGGAGGCCGCTCAGAGCCAGCTGGAGGCTATCCGAAACCTGGAGCGCCAGGGGCTGCTGGATAAGCTGCCCGACAAGCTCCAGGAGACGGCCCGCCTGCGCATGGCCAACCCGGAGGACACCCTGTCCCAGCTGGCCCAGCTGTGTGACCCCCCCATCACCAAGTCCGCCCTGAACCACCGCCTGCGCAAGCTGGTGGAGCTGGGCGGAAAAGAGAAGACCGAGCCATGATCCATTTGATCTGCTACGGCGCTGCCGTGGTTCTGAACCTGGTCTGGCTGCTGCTGGGCGACCACCTGACGTTATGGACCCAGGTGTCGGTGCCGGTGGTCACCGTACTGGTGGCGGGGATCGGGGTGGCCCTGCGCCTGTGGGAGCTGCCCCGGGGCGAGGCCCGGCGGCGCTATCTGCGAGGGGCGCTGTGGGTATTTTTGGTTTACTACCTGGCCATTTTGTCGGTGCTGCTGTTTTTCGGCGGCCTGTTCCATATGGATCGTGGCTGGGGCGGCAACATCAACTTGGAGCCCTTCCACACCATCCGCAACTATATCCGCTATTACCGCAACACCGGCAGCCATGTGAGCATCTTCAATCTTCTGGGGAATGTGGTCATTATGGCGCCTATGGGGGTGCTGCTGCCCGCCCTGTTCCGGCCTCTGCGCCGGTTCTGGCTGACCATTCCGCTGCTGGCGGTTATCCCTGTGGCGGTGGAGTATCTCCAGTGGCGCACGGCCACTGGGGCTGCCGATGTGGACGATGCCATTTTGAACTTTATCGGCGGTGTGCTGGGCTATGTCTTTGTCCGCACCTGCCAGATGATCCATGCCCATTGGGAGAAAAAGCGCGCGCAATAGAGAAAGAGAGGATCCTATGTCCTTTGTCCACCTGCATCTTCATACGGAATTTTCCCTGCTGGACGGGGCCTGCCGCATCCAAAAGCTGGTGCAGCGGGTAAAAGACCTGGGCCAGGAGGCGGTAGCCATCACGGACCACGGCGTCATGTACGGTGTCATCGACTTCTACCGGGCCTGCAAGGGAGCTGGTATCAAGCCAATCATCGGCTGTGAGGTCTATGTAGCGCCCCGTGGCCGCACCCGCTTTCAGAAGGTCCACGAGTACGACGCCGCCTTCTCCCACCTGGTGCTGCTGTGCCGCAACGAGGAAGGCTACCGGAACCTGTCCTACATGGTCTCTCAGGGATTTTTGGAGGGCTTTTACATCAAGCCCCGCATCGACCTGGACCTGCTGCGGGAGCACTGCGGGGGACTGATTGCCCTGTCTGCCTGCCTGGGCGGCGAGATCCCCAAGCTACTGATGGCCGGGGACTACGACAAGGCCAAAGAAGTTGCTTTGGAAATGCGGGAGCTCTTTGGGGAGGACGGCTACTACCTGGAACTCCAGGACCACAACATCCCCGCCCAGAAAAAGGTAAACGAGGGCATCCTGCGCCTGCATGAGGAGACCGGCATCCCGTTGGTGTGCACCAACGACGCCCACTACCTGCGCCGGGAGGACGCGGAGATGCAGGACATCCTCATGTGCATCCAGATGGGCAAGACGGTGGATGACCCGGGACGGATGAAGTTTGAGACCCAGGAATTCTACGTCAAGAGCGAGGAGGAGATGGCCGCCCTTTTCCCCCGGGAGGCCTTGGACAACACAGCGAAAATCGCGGAGCTGTGCAACGTGGACTTCACCTTCGGCAAGTACCACCTGCCCCACTTCCGGCTGCCCGAGGGATGGAGCGACGGCTACGCCTACTTTAAAAAGCTATGTCTGGGTGGATTCGCCTGGCGCTACCCGACCCAGCCCCCGGAGTACCGCAAGCAGCTGGACTATGAGATGGCCATGATCCGCAAGATGGGCTTTGTGGATTACTTCCTCATTGTCTCTGACTTTATCGCCTACGCCAAGGGAAACGGCATCCCGGTGGGACCGGGGCGCGGCTCGGCGGCGGGCTCCATGGTGTCCTACTGCCTGAACATCACCGACCTGGACCCCATGAAATATAACCTGTACTTCGAGCGCTTCCTCAACCCCGAGCGTGTCACCATGCCCGATATCGACATCGACTTCTGCATCCGCCGCCGCCAGGAGGTCATTGACTATGTGGCCCGGAAGTACGGCGCGGACCACGTGGCCCAGATCGTTACCTTCGGTACCATGGCCGCCCGGGCAGCTGTCCGGGATGTAGGTCGGGTGCTGAACATGCCCTACGCCGATGTGGACGTCATTGCCAAGCAGATCCCTAGCGGACCGGGAGCCTTGCACATCACCCTGGAGGAGGCTCTGAAGCTCTCCAAACCGCTGAAAGAGTCCTACGACAGCGACTACAAGGTGAAAAAGCTCATCGATACCGCCATGGCTATCGAGGGCATGCCCCGGAATACCTCCACCCACGCTGCCGGCGTGGTCATCACCAGCCGCCCGGTGAGCGACTATGTGCCCCTGGCCAAAAACGACGACCTGGTGGTCACCCAGTACATTATGACCACCCTGGAAGAGTTGGGCCTTTTAAAAATGGACTTCCTGGGTCTGCGCAACCTCACCGTGCTGGATGATGCGGTGAAGCTGGTGCGGCGCAAGGAGCCGGACTTTGACATCCACAACATCCCCGAGGACGATGAAGCCACCTTCCGGATGATCTCGGAGGGGCGCACCTCCGGCGTGTTCCAGATGGAGTCCTCCGGCATGACCGGGGTGTGCGTGGGCCTCAAGCCCCACAGCATTGAGGACCTTACCGCCATCGTGGCCCTCTACCGCCCCGGCCCCATGGAATCCATTCCCCGGTTCATCTCCTGCAAGAACAACCCGGAGAAGGTGACCTACAAGCACCCCTCTCTGGTGCCCATCCTGTCCAATACCTACGGCTGCATCGTCTACCAGGAGCAGGTCATCCAGATTTTCCAGCAGTTGGGCGGCTACTCTCTGGGTCAGGCCGATATGGTGCGCCGGGCCATGTCCAAAAAGAAGGTCAAGGACATTGAAAAGGAGCGGGAGACCTTCCTCCACGGCGACCCGGAGCGAAATATCGCCGGCTGTGCCGCCAACGGGATTCCTGAAAATGTAGCCCAGAGCATCTACGACGAAATCTACGACTTCGCTAACTACGCCTTCAATAAGGCACACGCGGTGTGCTATGCCCTGGTGGCCTACCAGACGGCGTGGTTCAAATGCCACCATCCCAAGGAGTATATGGCCGCTCTGCTCACCTCGGTGCTGGACTCCAGCGAGAAGGTGGCCGAGTACATTGCCGAGTGCAAGGAGTGGGACATCCAGCTGCTGCCCCCCGACGTGAACGAGTCGGAGACCAACTTCACCGTTTCACCCCAGGGCATCCGCTTTGGCCTGGCTGCCCTGAAGGGAGTGGGCCGCAGCGTGATGAACGCCATGCTGGAAGAACGTGTCAAGCATGGCCCCTTTACAGACTTTATGGACTTCTGCGACCGCATGTTTGACCACGATTTGAACCGGCGGGTACTGGAGAGTCTCATTAAGGCGGGGGCCTTTGACCGCATGGGGTGCCGCCGCTCCCAGCTGATGCAGGTGTTCGGCCAGGTGCTGGACGGCATCGCTGCCAGCCGCAAGCGGAACGTGGAGGGCCAGATGGACCTGTTTGGCTTCGGAGGGGGAGAGGGGGAGAGTACACCTCTGCCCACCCTCCATCTGCCTGACATTCCGGAGTACACCCCCCAGGAGCTGATGACCATGGAGAAGGAGGTCACCGGCCTCTACCTCACCGGCCATCCCATGGATGCCTACCGGGAGATTGCCCGGAAGCGAGGTGCGGTGACCATTGGTTCCATCCTCAACGACTTTGAGGGGGAGGAGGGACCACAGCGTTTCCGGGATGGGGAACGGGTGACGGTGGCCGGTGTAATCGCCACCTACAAGACCCGCACCACCCGAAACAACACTCTCATGGCCTATGTGAACCTGGAGGACGACACGGCATCCATGGAGCTTTTGTGCTTCTCCCGGGTGCTGGGGGAGAGTGGAGGCTATATCCGGGAAAACAGTGCAGTGCTGGTCACCGGGCGGATCTCGGTGCGGGATGAAAAGGAGCCCCAGATCATGGTGGACACCATTTCGCCCCTGAATCAGGGCGAGGCCCAGCAGCAAGAAAAGGAGCCGCGGCTCTACATCCGAATGCCCAGCCGTCAGGACCCCAGAATGCGGAAGGTGGAGCTGGTGCTGTCCTTCTTCCCTGGAGAGGGGCAGGCAGTGCTGTATTTTGAGGATACAAAAAAGCGCTACGGCGCCCGGTGCCTCATCCATCCGGCGCTCATTCAGGACCTGAAGGAGCGGCTGGGGGAGGAAAACGTGGTGGTAAAATAACACCGCGCTACCTTATAATATAGAATGTTTGGATATAAGATAGGATAAAGATAAATAAAAGGCTCCTCTGACGGTGAGTCAGAGGAGCCTTTTTGCTTAAAATTTTACGAAACAAATACCGCCTGCACCAGGACCATGTACAAAATGGTGCCGCCAAAGATAGACAGCAGGTTGTTATGCTTCCAGATGTGGAGGATCACCACCACAGCTACCGCCAGCAGGGCGGGCAGCCACTGGCTGAGCACCGCCGGGTCCAGCAGAGAGGTGAGGTTGGCTTCCACCGCCAGGATGTTGCTCTTCAGGCAGTAGATAATGAGCATGGCGATCACGGCGGGGGGGAGGACCCGGCCCAGATACAGCACCAGCTTGGGGGGATGGTCGCCATGGTCAAAGAGCAGGAAGGGGAGAGCGCGGGTCAAAAAGGTGACAATGGACATGACCGCGATGGCGGCGATGGCCTGGGTAGTAGTCAGCATACCGATTCCTCCTCCTCATGTTTTTTCTCTTCTGGGGTGTCGTCCAGCCGGTCCCGCAGCAGAAGCAGAACCCCTACAATCACAGCCAGGGCGGGCAGCAACATGTTGTCCGCACCCACCACAGTGAGGCTCACCAGGGTGACGGCGGCGCCCAGCAGAGCGGGCAGATGCTTTTTATAAGCCTTCCACTGGTCTACGGCAATGACCACAAACAGGGCAGTCATGGCAAAATCGATGCCGGTGGTGTCGATGGGCAGCAGCGCTCCGGCTACCGCACCGATCACCGACCCCAGGATCCAGTAGGAGTGGTCCAGCAGGGCGATGGAGAAGTAGAAGCTGCGGGGCTCCACACCCGCAGGCACCTGCACCGAGCTGAGCAGGGCGTAGGTCTCGTCGGTCAGGGAGAAGATCATGTAGAATTTTCGCAGTCCCATGCCCCGGAATTTCTCCAGCATAGACAATCCATACACCAGATGGCGGAAGTTGATAAGCAGAGTCATCAGGGCCACAGTACCAAGTGCGGCATGGGTGTTGAGCAGCTGCACCCCAAGATACTGGCCCGAGCCTGCATAAATAGTCAAACTCATGAAAAAGGCCCAGATGTAGTTATATCCGATGGCCTGGAGCATAAAACCAAAGGCCATGCCGATGGCCAGGTATCCCATCAGCACAGGCACAGTCACCGGAAAGGCGGCAGAAAGAGCGTTACGATTCACACACAGTCACTTCCAAATTATACAGAGTCCGGTTCCCCATTTTACTAAAACTTTTTCGAAAATGCAAGGCCGGGATTGGGGATGGATGGTGCAAAAAAGGAAAAGTATTGTTGCATTTTTACAGGAAAGGGTGTATGATATGCTCTGTAAAGTGAGCCGCTTTGGTGTGAATTTTATGTCGTACCAAGGGCGCAGCTTATGTGCGGCCGCTGCTGTACCGCCGTTTTGCCTGGATTTTCTTGGGCAGTTTGCGGATATTTTGGGTACGGCGCGCGTCCCGGAAATGGCAATTTGCCATCCCCGAGGAAAAGTACGGGAAGTTTTTCCCGGCGGAGCGGTTTGCTCCCTGGCGGGGGAGGACATTGCAGGCCGGAGGGGACGTCGGATGCGTTTGCAGATGATTTTGACACAGGACCGGCGGTTTCTTTTTGAAACAGAAAAGGGACCGGCGGGTTTTGTCGTGTCAAGTGATGCAAAACTATGGGCCGCAAAAATATCGTGAGGAGATTTAGGGAGGGTTGCATAACGTCGGCGTAGGGCGCCGGCACCAGAGAAGATCGTTGAATAATCCCCAGCAACTGCAGTATAGGGAGGTTGAAATCCGAATGAGTAAATTTCTCAAACGCTCTGCGCAAGGTGCGGGAGTTCCACACGACAAGAGAACTTCCAACCTTGAGACGGTGGCGATGCCGCTTCCGTCAAAGATCGTCCTGTCCATGAACCAGCACATTGGCGCCCCTGCGGCGCCTGCGGTGGCCAAGGGCGATCAGGTGTACGTAGGCACCATCGTGGGTAAGGCCGGCGGCTTTGTTTCCGCCGATATCCACTCCGGTGTGTCCGGTACGGTCTCTGAGATCACCACCATCACCGGCTCCAACGGTTCCATCCAGACCGCCGTGGTCATCATGCCCGACGGCGAGCAGAAGGTGGACCCCTCCATTGCCCCCCCTCAGGTCACTGACCTGAAGTCCTTCCAGGATGCCGTTCGTGCCAGCGGTCTGGTAGGTCTGGGCGGTGCCGGCTTCCCCACCGCGGTGAAGCTCGCACCCAAGAATCTGGACGAGATCGATACCCTGCTGATCAACGGTGCTGAGTGTGAGCCCTATATCACCTCGGATAACCGCTGCTTCATCGAGGATACCCACTTCATTCTCAGCGGTATCAAGGCTGTGATGAAGTACCTGAATATCTCCAAGTGCATTATCGGCATCGAGGCCAATAAGCCCGAGGCCATCGCCAAGATGAAGGCCGCCATCGACGTGGCCGGCATCGAGGTCAAGGAGCTGCCCTGCCGTTACCCCCAGGGCGCTGAGAAGGTGCTCATCGAGAACTGCACCGGCCGCGAGGTTCCCTTCCCCGGCCTGCCCTCCGATGTGGGCGTGATCGTGATGAACGTCACCTCCACCGCCTTCGTGGGCAAGTACTTAGAGACTGGTATGCCTCTGACCACCAAGCGCCTCACCGTGGACGGCGACATCGTCAAGGAGCCCAAGAATGTGGAAGTCATCATCGGCACTCCCATCCAAGAGCTGTTTGACTTCTGCGGCGGCCTGACCGAGGAGCCCGGCAAGGTGCTCTACGGCGGCCCCATGATGGGCACCTGTGTGGCCAGCCTGGACCAGCCCATCCTGAAGAACAACAACGCGGTGCTGGCCTTCTCCAAGAAGTTTGCCCACATGCCTAAGGCCACCAACTGCATCCACTGCGGCCGGTGCGTCAACGCCTGCCCCCTGGGTCTGGCGGCCAAGGACATCGTCAAGGCCTATGAGAAGGGCGATGTGGAGCAGCTTCAGGCGCTCAATGCCGATCTGTGCATGAGCTGCGGCACCTGTTCCTTCGTCTGCCCCGCCAAGCGGCCTCTGGCCCCCTCCATTGCCCTGGCGAAGATCATGATGAAGAATGGAGGTAAGAAGTAATGGGCAACAAACTGATCGTGACTGCCGCGCCCCACATTACCAGCGCGGACAGCACCCAGAAGATCATGCAGCGGGTGTGCATCGCCCTGCTGCCCGCTCTGGTGGCCTCCGTGATCATTTTCGGCATCAACGCCCTGATCATCACCGTTGTGACGGTGGCTGCCTGTGTGATTTTTGAATACCTGTACTGCAAGCTGGTGGGCCGTGAGGTATCCATCGGCGACTTCTCCGCTGTGGTCACCGGCCTGCTGCTGGCTTTCAACCTGCCCTCCACGCTGCCCTGGTGGATGCCCATTGTGGGCGCCTTCATCGCCATCGTGGTTGTGAAGCAGCTCTTCGGCGGCCTGGGTTACAACTTTGCCAACCCCGCTATCGTGGGCCGTATCGCCATGGCCATGGGCTTTGCCGGCCGCATGTCCACCTACGGCTTCCCCCAGGGAGTGGACGCCACCTCTGCTGCTACCCCTCTGTCCTCCGCGGCTGAAGGCATTGACTATGTCACTTTGCTGCTGGGCACTCACGGCGGCGTGCTGGGTGAGACCTGCGCCATCGCTCTGATTATCGGCGGTGTCTACCTCATTGTCACCAAGGTCATCAGCCCCACCATCCCTGTGACCTACCTGGCCACTGTGGCTGTGCTGAGCCTGATCGCCGGCAAGGATCCCATCTATCAGCTACTCTCCGGCGGTCTGCTGCTGGGCGCCTTCTTCATGGCTACCGACTATGTCACCTCTCCCACCACCACCAAGGGCAAGCTGGTCTTTGGTATCGGTCTGGGTATCATCACCTGCGCCATCCGCTTCCTGGGCCGGATGAACGAGGGCGTGTCCTTCGCTATCCTGCTGATGAACCTGATGGTTCCCTACATTGAGGTCCTGACCCGTCAGGATCGTCTGGGCATCGCCAAGGTGAAGAAGAGCAAGGAGGGTGCCGCGAAATGAGTAACTGGAACAAGATCTTTAAGCCCATTGTGGTGCTGGTAATCATCTGCATCGTTGTGACCGGCGCCCTGGCTGCCACCAACGGGGTCACTGCCCCCATCATCACCGCGGCCACCCAAGAGGCCGAGCGGGCGGCCCGCTCCGAGCTGCTGCCTGAGGCCGAGGACTTTGAGCCTGTCACCGGTGTGGAGGTGGCCAATGTCTCTGCCATCTATAAGTCCACCAACGACGTGGGCGTGGTTATCACCAGCTCCGCCAAGGGCTACGGCGGCGATGTGGTGGTTATGACTGCCATCACCCCCGACGGCACCATCAAGCAGATTAAGGTCACCGAGCAGGCCGAGACCAAGGGTATCGGCAGCAAGGTTGTGGACACCCCCTCTTACTGGGAGAACTACCAGGGCCTGGATGCCTCTCAGTCTCTGGTTCTCAATGAGGACGTGGACGCGGTGACTTCTGCCACCATCTCCAGCACGGCTTTGATCAACGCGGTGAACTCCGCCATCGAAGCCTACAACGCGATTCCTTGAAAGGCAGGTGTATAAGATGAGTAAGAATCCCAGTAAACTTAAGATACTGACCAACGGTATCTTAAATGAAAACCCGGTACTGCGGCTTGTCCTGGGCACCTGTCCCACTCTGGCCACCTCTACTATGGCCTCCAACGGCATTGGTATGGGCCTGGCGGCCACCTTCGTGCTGGTGTGTTCCAACATCGTTATTTCCGCCCTGCGGAAGGTCATTCCCGACCAGGTTCGTATTCCTTGTTACATCACCGTTATTGCCGGCTTCGTGTCGGTGGTTCAGATGCTGGTCAAGGCCTTCGTGCCCGCCCTGGACTCTGCCCTGGGCGTGTACCTGCCTCTGATCGTAGTTAACTGTATCATCCTGGGCCGTGCTGAGATGTTCGCCTCCAAGAACGGCGTCTTTGATTCCGCTCTGGACGGCCTGGGCATGGGCATCGGCTTTACCATCACCCTGACCCTCATGGGCACCATCCGTGAGATCCTGGGCTCCGGCACCTGGATGTCCGGCCTGGACGGCCTGTTCCCCTTCCTGCCCGAGGGCTTTGCCATTCAGGTTCTGCCTGAATCCATCGATCCCTTCACCATCATGACCAGCGCTCCCGGCGGCTTCTTTGTCTTCGGTGTGATGATGGCTGCTGCTACCTGGCTGACCACCCGCCCCAAGAAGGAGAAGTCCTCCGCTCCTGCTGAGACTGCGGAAGGAGGGAACGCGTAATGAACGCTATGCATCTTGCAAGCATCTTCTTCACCATGATCTTGGTGGATAACTACGTTCTGGTGAAGTTCCTGGGTATCTGCCCCTTCCTGGGCGTGTCCAAAAAGCTGGACAGCGCCGTGGGTATGTCCCTGGCCGTTACCTTCGTCATGGTGCTGGCTACCGCCGCTACCTGGCCCATCCAGACCTTCCTGCTGACTCCTGAGAGCGGTGCCTGGGATCTGGGCTACCTGCAGACCATCGTCTTCATTCTGATCATCGCCATCCTGGTGCAGCTGCTGGAGAACATCCTGAAGAAGTTCATCCCCGCTCTGTACAAGGCCCTGGGCGTGTATCTGCCCCTGATCACCACCAACTGCACCATCCTGGGTGTGACCGTGCTGAACATCGACAACGGTTACAACTTCCTGGAGAGCATCGTGTGTGCTGCCGGCGCCGGCCTGGGCTTCCTGGTGGCCATGGTTCTGTTCTCCGGTGTGCGCCGCAAGGTGGAAGAGGCTGTAACCCCCAAGTGCTTTGAGGGTCTGCCCATCACCCTGGTGGCTGCCGCGGTGACCTCCCTGTCCTTCATGGGCTTCGGCGGTATCATCGAGTCCATCTTCGGTGCTTGATTAGGAGGGAGAGAAGAGTATGAATCCGATTCTTATGGCAATCGTCCTGGTCACGGTCATTGGCCTGATCGGCGCGATTATTCTGGTGGCTGCCTCCATTTTCATGTATGTTCCTGTGGACGAGCGTGTTGAGAAGATCACCGCTGTTCTGGCCGGCGCTAACTGCGGCGCCTGTGGCTGCGCCGGCTGTGCCGACTATGCCAAGAGCATCGTGGAAAATGGCAATGCCATCAACAAGTGTACTCCCGGCGGCGCCAAGTCTGTGGCTGCTATCGCGGAGATCATGGGTGTGCAGGCTGAGGCCTCTGTTCCCATGAAGGCGGTCGTGGCTTGCTCCGGCACCTGCGACAAGACCTCCAAGAAGTATGAGTTTGAGGGCATCCAGAGCTGCCAGGCCGTCAAGGGCCTGTACGGCGGCGACGGTATGTGCCAGTACGGCTGTCTGGGCTACGGCGATTGTACCCGCGCCTGTGCCTTCGACGCCATCCACATCGTGGACGGTATCGCCAAGGTAGACCGGGAGAAGTGCACCGGCTGCGGCGCCTGCGCGGCTGCCTGCCCCAACCACGTGATCAGCGTGATTCCCGAGCACAAGCGTAAGCCTGTGGTCGCCTGCCAGAACAAGGATAAGGGTGCTCAGACCCGCAAGGCCTGCACCGCTGGTTGTATCGGCTGCATGAAGTGCACCAAGGTGTGTCATTTTGACGCCATCAAGGTGGAGAACAATGTGGCCTACATCGACCAGGAGAAGTGTAAGGGCTGCCAGCTGTGCGTCAAGGAATGCCCCATGGGCGTTATCCACATTCCCTCTGCTCTGTAAGAAAAGGGAAGAAGCCTTTAAAAAAACAGATCGCTCCCCGTTTCGGGGAGCGATCTGTTTTTTTCTTTCTATAAACGGAGCAAAACCAATCCACGAGGCATCTCCTTAACTTTGTGGAGGCAAAACGAAGTTTCGCAGAAAGTTCTTTGCCACGCTTTCTTTCAAGAAAGCGTGGAATCGTCCGCAGAGCCGAGAATCTGGTGACAGTGGGCAAGAGCATCTTGCAGCTCCTGGTAGGCGGAGGCGCTGACGATGGACGAGGTACCGGCCTCATATTCGGCCATGGCCTCGTGGATGTTGACCAAGTAGCGCCGCTGGCCCACCGGAGCACCGTCCCGATGGATCATATAGTAGGGGGTGTAGCTTACCCCGGTGACGGTGGTCTCACCCTGGGCATCTTTGGTCAGCTCCAGGTCCAGAATTGCGGTGGTTTTCGTTTCCAGCTCCTGCTGGTTGGAGAGAAAATTCCCCAGAGAATAGCACACAAAGCCCTGGCGCTCTGTCCCATCCCAGCCGGTGGCGGTAACTGTCTCATAGGGCTGGAGCACATGGGGATGTCCGCCCAGCACCAGATCGGCGCCCTGTCCCACCAAAAACTCCGCCAGAGACTTCTGATAGCTGTTCTGCGTGTCCTGATATTCCACGCCCCAGTGGATCATCACCGCAATCAAATCGGTGTCCAACGCCCGGGCGGCGGCCAGGTCGGTCTCCATCAGGGCCTTGTTTGGCTGAGAGAGGGTGGTGTAGTAGTCCAGATTAAACAGATTGGCGGCATACATGGTATCTGAGCTGAGCTGGAAGCCGTTGAGCCCATAAGTATAGGAGAGGAAGGCCACCGAAATACCGCCCACATCGGCTACGTAGATGCCGCTGTTCTCATCCCGCTCCGCCTGGGAGCGGTAGGTGCCCACATGGGCCAGTCCGGCCTCGTCCAGCACGTCCAAGGTGCGGTACAGTCCGTCCAGCCCTTTGTCCCGACAGTGGTTGTTGGCGGTGGACAACAGATCGAATCCGGCGTCCTTGGCGTCATAGGCCAGAGCGTCAGGAGAGTTAAAGGCGGGGTATCCCGAGTAGTTGGGGCCGCCGGCCAGGGTGGTTTCCAGGTTGCCCACTGCATAGTCAGCAGCAGAGAGCTGCCGGGCAGCGAACTGGAGCATGTGGCCATAATCGTAGCGGTCCTCCTGGGCCACATAGGCGTCCTTGGTGATGGGCATGTGGCTCATAATGTCGCCTGCTACCATCAGATGGGCTACGGTGGGCTCCGGAGCGGCAGGGGCAGGTTGAGACTGTGAAGGGGGTGGGGTAGAGGCGTCGTGGTCTACAGTCTGAGATTGGGGGGCACAGCCGGACAGCAAAGTCAGGCCAAGAAGCAGAGCAAGCAGTTGTTTCATAGGGCGGTCTCCATTCTTTGGTAGAGAGCTTCACTCAGGTCAGAGCACAGGGCGTACAGACCATGTTCATTGACATTCCAGTAGGCGCCGGTGGTGATGACCACCACGCCGTTTCCGGTTTCCGGGTTGTAGGACATGAGGGAGTAGACCCCATACCCGCTGCCTGTGTGGTAGCACAGCTGGGACTGGCCCCACAGGCCGTCCTGACGGCGCAGCACCAGGCACTGCTGGAAGGGGGTATATTCTCCGTTGGATACGGTGAATTGGGGCGTCTCCATGGCTGCCACCGTCTGGGGGAGAAGATATTGGGTCCCCTGATAGGTTCCATCGCCGCACAGCACGGCCAGCAGCTTGGCCATATCCCGGGCGCTGATGGTCAGACCACCGGCATAGTAGGTGGCGCCCATACCGATCTCGGTGGGAACAGGCTGGCTGATTTGGGTCTGGATGCTGCGGCACAGCACTCCTTTGGGCTCATACAGATTGGCCAGCTGCTCCGGGCTTAAACGGGCGGCATGGAAGGATGCGTTGATATCCAGGGGGCCGAAGAACTGGGCCTGGAGATAGTCGTCCAGCAGCTGTCCGCTGGCCAGCTCCAGGGTGGTGCCGAAGATGCACATACCAAAATTGCTGTATGCCCAGCTGTCGGCATGGTCCGGCTCACGATCACGCCAAGAAGAGGTGCGGCTGAGGATGCTTGTCAGCCTGTCCAGCCCACGGGTCATCTCCAGATCCTTCAAGGTGGAGCTGTGGGTCATGAGGGAGCGGGGAGAGGGCTGCCGGAGGGAATAAGAATTTTGGGCGTGTTCTCCCCAGTAGCTGCTGAGAGGGGCGTCCAGATCCAGAATTCCGTCCTGAGCGAGCTTCATAGCGGCCATTCCCTCAACCACTTTGCTGATGGAGGCGATGCGCACCCCAGTATCGGCGGTCATAGGGCGCTGATCCTGCACGGCCCAGCCCCACGCGCCGCACTGTGTCACTTCGCCGCGCTCCACCACGGCCACGGAGAGGGCGGTGGCGGAGTAGTTTTCCATGACCTGCTGGATGGCCTGGTCCATATCTTCCTGGGTCAGCCTGGGAGCAGGCGCGGGAGTCTCCGATGAGTTCAGGGAGCTGTCGGGGGTGTTGGAGGAAGTGTCCGCGGGGGGTTGCTGGGGATCCGATGAGGATTGAACCGGGGCTGGAGCGCAGGCGGACAGAAGGGTGAGCAGCAGGACGCAGAAAGGAAGAAACGTTCGCTTCATCATAGGAGACTCCTGTCGAAAAATGGAAGAAACCGTCGGGTTTTATCCATTATATCGAAGAAACAGACAGAAAACAAGCATAAAAAAGCCCCGCCGAAGCGGGGCTGAGGGATCAGGGGAGAGGGAGGCGGTAGAGCATGCAGGGACGACCGCCGGTGTCGTAGTTGACCTGGGTGACTGCTTCTCCTTGGCTTACTAAATAGGTAAGGTAGCGCCGTACTGTGACAGTGGAAAAGCCGGAGCAGTCGGCAATGGTCTCGCAGGTGGCGCCAGCTTGAGAAATCTGGCGCAGACAGGCGCGGATGCGGTCCAGGGTGCGGGTCTGCAGGCCCTTGGGGATGGAAACAGCGGGGGCTGCGGAGGGGAAGAGGGCGTCCAGTTCCTGCTGGCTCACATTGTCGTGGGAGACCGCTTCCCGGTGCTGACAGAAGGTATCCAGGGCCTGCTGAAAGCGGCTGGCGGCAAAGGGTTTGACCAGATAGTCGGTGACTCCCAGCTTCAGCAGAGCATCCACCGTCTTGCTGTCGTTGGCGGCGGTGACCATGATCACATCGATGCCGATCCCCTCCATACGGAGAGTGCGTAGCAGTTCCAGGCCGGTCATGCGGGGCATATAGACGTCCAGAATGATCAGATCCGCCGTATGGTGGAGCAGCCACTCCAGAGCCTCGTGGCCGTTGGAAAAGGCGTGGGCCAATGCAAAGCGGTTGTCCCGGGCCAGAAAGGTCCGGTGGAGCAAAGAAATCGTGGGGTCATCCTCCACAATCACAGTTTGGTACATAGAGGCCTCCAGTTAATTGAGAGGGAATTAGTTCCGTCTCCCTTGAGTAAAAAAGGTGAGGAAGAAAGACGTACCGGATTTCGGCTCGCTCTCCACCCGGATCTCGCCCTGGTACAGATTCACCAGTTCCTTGATCCTGGCCAGGCCGATGCCATGGCCGTTCCCCTTGGTGGAAACATTGGGCTCAAAGATGTAGGGCAGCAGCTCGGGTACGATGCCGGGACCGGTATCTTCCACGCACAGGAGCAGATGGTCCTCCTTTTCCCGGATGCTGACGTTGATCTCCCGCAGCTTCCAGGAGGAGCGGTTGAGACACTCGGTGGCGTTTTCGATGAGGTTCCCCAGAATGGTTACCAGCACGCCGGAGGGGAGGAGCCGCTCGTCGCCGGACAGCGAGCTCTTGGGATCCAGATGCAGATGAATGCCCAGTTCGGAGGCTCGGCTGGTTTTGCCCACCAGGAGGGCGGCTACGGCGGTGTCCTGAATCTGGTTCATCACCCGGCTCACCGACTGATGGTGGACCTGTGAGATATCCAGGATGTACTGCTCTGCTTTTTCCGTCTGTCCCAGCTGGATCATGCCCAGGATGGTATGCAGCTTGTTGACAAACTCGTGGGTGTAGGCCCGCATAGCCTCCACCAGATGGCGCACGCCGGTGAGCTCTTCTGCCAGGGAGGTAGCCTCGCTGCGGTCCCGGAAGATGGCCACCGCGCCCATGATCTTGCCGTTTTCCCAAATGGGCATCCGGTCAGAGATGGCCGAGCGCAGGCCGGGGATATGGGAGAGATGCACGTTGTACTCCGACTTGCCGGTGGTGAGCAGCCGGGAGAGGTGGGAGTCGGGGTAGATGTCATGCAGAGGTTTGCCTAACACATCGTCCAGGTTTTTGGCATTGACCATGCGCAGGCCAGCCCGATTCATATAGACGATGCGGGAGTCGGTATCAATGGCCAGAATGCCTTCTTCCAGGGCGTCCAAAACGCCCTCGCGCTGGTGGAACATCCGCAGGAAGGTATCCGGTTCATAGCCCATGAGCGACTCCTTGATGGAGTAGGAGAGGTGGCGGGAGAGGACCAGACCCACGCTGGCGGCGATAAACGAGAGGATCAAAAAGCAGGCTACGGTATCGATCACCGTCCGGTTGACGCTGCGCACCCCGATGCCGACGGACACAAAGCCAAGCAGGGTGCCGTCCGTGTCGTGAACGGCGGCCTGAGCCCGGTGCTCTACGCCGGAAATGCCCGCGCCGGTATCGACCTCGCTATCCTGTCCATGGAGAACCGTCAGATTATCCAGATCGGGATATGTAGTACCCACATAAGAGGGGGCCGGGCTGTACACGATGGTACCGGAGGTATCGGCCACCACGATGGCGTCGATGTCCTGAACCCGGGAGATGGTACCGTTGAGGTAATCGGTGAGAACCTCGCCGTCGGAGCGGCCGGCCAGCACATCGGCTACATCGGGGGACTGGGCCAGCACCAGGGCGGAGTTCATCAGATTCCGGTCCAGGTTGTCATACTCCATGCGCAGAGAGAAGGCCAGAGTGGTGGTCATCCCCAGCACGGCAGTTGTCAGAACCAGGAACAGACTCAGGGACTGGATCTTCTGGCGTATGGTCTTCGAGCTATAAAATTTCATTCCGATACCCCTCCAAAAAATGCAATGTCCGCACGCAAGGCAGGCAGAGTGCAGACCGGTTGAATGTGAAATGGACCTGGCAGGGTTTCTTTAAAATTTATTATAAGGATTTATCACAGTAATGTCAAATATGGAGGCAAAAATAAACAAAAATAGACAATAAGCACGATAAAAAATAGATAATACGACGAAAAAATGGGGCGATGAGCGGGAAGAGTCATTTTTTTTACTTTAAAAAGACTTCTCAAAAAAGACCGGCAGGATTTACAATAGGGACGGTGTTTTGTAACGCGCGGTACGCCGCGCCGGATCATCCGGGAGGTGGTTATTTGGAACAGATCAAAGAAAAGCTGCTGGAG
Source organism: Flintibacter sp. (assembly GCF_046973065.1). Lineage (NCBI taxonomy): Bacteria > Bacillati > Bacillota > Clostridia > Eubacteriales > Flintibacter > Flintibacter sp. The sequence goes on from NZ_JBKVXZ010000026.1 coordinate 31,369, forward strand.
GAGCTGCAAACGCCCACGGCGTTTACTATTCCCATAGGAAAAGGGATCCCCATTACTGAATCTGTGGTGGTGTCCTGGATCGTGATGGGTGTGCTGATTCTAGCGGCTCTGCTGCTGACCAGTAACCTGAAGGTGGAAAACCCCAGCAAGCTTCAGGTGGGCCTGGAAGAGGCGGTGAAGTTTTTAAATAACTTTGCTGACAGCAGCATCGGAAAGCATGGAGCGGTCTTTGCTTCCTATTTGGGGACCATCGCGCTCTACATCCTGCTGAGCAACATCATCGGCATCTTCGGTCTGGTGCCCCCCACCAAGGACATCAACGTCACCGCAGCGTTGGCAGTCATGAGTGCGTTTTTGATCTACGGAGCCCAGTTCCGGTACCGGGGACTTCGGGGAGGTCTCAAACAGTTTGCCAAGCCCATGCCCCTGCTGCTCCCCATCAATCTGATGGAGATCATCATCCGGCCCCTGGCCCTGTGTATGCGACTGTTCGGCAACATTTTGGGTGCTTTTATTATCATGGAGCTCATCAAGCTCATTTGCCCGGCGGTGGTGCCTGTACCCTTCAGCATCTACTTTGACCTGTTTGACGGCACCATCCAGGCAGTTGTCTTTGTATTTTTGACCGCGCTGTTTACCGGCGAAGGAATTCAGAACGAGGAGTGAACGGCTCCGTGCCGCCGCTCCCAATTTTAAGGAGGAAATTGTACCATGGAAATCGGAATGCTTGCGATCGGAATGTCTGTTATGACCGGCATCGGCGCCGGTATCGGTATCGGAATTGCCACCGGCAAGGCCAGCGAGGCCATCGCCCGCCAGCCTGAGGCCTCTGGTAAGATCAACAGCGCTCTGCTGCTGGGCTGCGCTCTGGCGGAAGGTACCGCCATCTTTGGTTTCATCACTGCTCTGCTGATTTTGTTCATGGGCTGAGACCGAAAGGAGGAAAGCTGCCATGTTGGAATTTCAAATTTCCACCATTGCGCTCACCGTTCTCAATCTGCTGATCCTGTACGTGATCCTGCGCAAGCTGCTGTTTGGGCGGGTCAATAAGGTGCTGGATGACCGGGCTGCCCTGATCCAGCAGACTCTGGATGAGGCTAAGGGAGAGAAGCGGAAGGCCGATGAGCTCAAGCAAGAATATGAGGACCGGCTGGCCCAGGCCCGCAGCGAGGCCAACGGTATTCTGGCCCAGGCCAAGACCCGTGGTGAGAAGGAGTACCAGGCCATTCTGGCCCAGGCTCAGGAGGATGCGACCCGGACCCGGGAGCAGTCCAAGGCCCGTGCCCAGGCGGAGCGGGACGAGATGCTGCGCACTGCCCGGCGTGAGGTGGCCCAGCTGGCCATGGAGGCGGCCTCCAAGGTGACCCGGAAGGCCCTGGATTCCGATTCGGATCGGGCAATTCTGGATGATTTCCTGGCGGAGGCAGGTGAAAAGAAATGACAGAACTGATTCAGCGTTATGCCGCCGCCCTGTATGATCTGGCCCAGACCGACAATATGGGACTGACCGGCGCAGCTCAGGAGTTGCTGGAACAGGAGCAACTGTGGAAGGTGCTCACCAGCTCCGCGGTACGGGTGGAGGAGAAGAAGGAGCTCATTCGCTCCGCTGCCCCGCTGGCCGGACTGGAGCCTCTCCAGGCATTTCTCTGCCTGCTGGCGGAGGAGGGCCATCTGGACCTGTTCCCCGACATTCTAGAGGAGGTCCATCAGCTGGAGCTGGCGGCCGACGGCGGCGCCGTTTGTGTGATGACCTGCGCCCACAAGCCGGACCAGGCGGCGCTGGACGGTGTGCGCCGGGCGGTGTGCCGCCTGCGCAATCTGGACCGGGTGGTCCTCCAGGTGAAGATCGACCCGGAACTGCTGGGCGGCTTTGTGCTGGAGGTCCAGGGCGTGACCTACGACCGCAGTGTCAAGGGCCGTTTGGAGCGGCTGGCCAAGGGGCTGGAGAAGGGCGCCTCGGTCAGCGAGAGTATGGAAGAGCTGATGGGAAGTCTGCGGGATACCGTGAAGGGCTTCCAGATTGGCCAGGACACCAGCGAGACCGGACGGGTGCTGGAGGTGGGCGATGGTATCGCCACGGTACGGGGGCTGGACCGGGCAGTATACGGCGAGCTGGTGGAATTTGACACCGGAGTCAAGGGTATGGTCATGGACCTGTCCCGGGAGACTGTGGGCTGTGTACTGCTGGGCCGGGAAGAGGGCCTGGGCGAGGGAAGCCGGGTCACCCGTACCGGACACCCCGCTGACGTGCCGGTAGGCCGGGCTTTGCTGGGCCGGGTGGTGGACGCCATGGGCCGTCCCATCGACGGCTTAGGTCCCATCCATGCTGCCGATACCCGCCCCATCGAGCGGGAGGCCAGCGGCGTCATTTCCCGCCAGGCGGTCAACGTCCCTCTGCAGACCGGTATTTTGGCCATTGACTCTATGATCCCTATCGGACGGGGCCAGCGTGAGCTACTCATCGGCGACCGCCAGACCGGCAAGACCGCCATCGCGGTGGACACCATCCTCAACCAGAAGGACCAGGATGTGATCTGCATCTACGTGGCCATCGGCCAGAAGGCCTCCTCGGTGGCCCATGTGCGGGACACCCTGCAAAAGCACGGGGCCATGGAATACTCCATCATTGTCTCGGCCACCGCCAGCGATCCCGCTCCTTTGCAGTATATCGCCCCCTACGCCGGCGCGGCTATGGGAGAGTATTTTATGGAACAGGGACGGGACGTGCTGATCGTCTACGATGACCTGAGCAAGCACGCCGTGGCCTACCGGGCCCTGTCTCTGCTGCTCAAGCGCTCCCCCGGCCGTGAGGCCTACCCCGGCGACGTGTTCTACCTCCACTCCCGCCTGCTGGAGCGGGCCTGCCGCCTGACAGAGGAGTATGGAGGCGGCTCCATGACCGCTATCCCCATCATTGAGACCCAGGCGGGCGATGTGTCCGCCTATATCCCCACCAACGTGATCTCCATCACCGACGGCCAGATCTACCTGGAGACCGACCTGTTCTTCTCCGGACAGCGGCCGGCGGTCAACGTGGGACTGTCCGTGTCCCGTGTGGGCGGCGCGGCCCAGACCCGGGCCATCAAGCGTACCGCGGGCACCATGCGTATCGACCTGGCCCGGTTCCGGGAGCTGGAAGTGTTTACCCAGTTCTCCTCCGACTTGGATCAGGCTACCCAGAAGACCCTGGACCACGGCAAACGGCTGCTGGAGCTGCTCAAGCAGCCCCTCTACCAGCCTATGAAGGTGAGCCAGCAGGCAATTCTCATTTACATTGCCACCAACGGCTTGCTGGACGAGGTGCCTTTGGATCAGGTGCGGGAGTTTGCCCTGGACTTCTCCAAGCGCATGGAGCTGGAGCACTGGGAGCTCACCGCTGAGGTGCAGCGCACCGGCAATCTGTCCGGCGTGGCGGTGGAGACCATCCGTGCCGCTCTGGCGGACTATAAGAAGGAAAAGCTGCCCCAGGCTCAGAGCTAAGGGGAGAAAGGAAGGCGAGGCCCGTTGGCTGGAATCAAAGAGATCCGCACCCGGATCAAAAGCGTGGAGCAGACCCTGAAGATCACCAACGCCATGTATTTGATCTCCTCGGCCAATCTGCGCAAAGCCAAGGGGCGGCTGGACAATACCGTCCCCTACTTTACAAAAATATTCAAAACCATTGCCCACATTCTCCACCACTCTCCGGAGCTGGAACACGATTTCTTCGACCAGCGCCCCGACGTGGAGCCCCAGGCGCGGAAGGTGGGTTATATCGTGGTCACCGGTGACAAAGGACTGGCCGGCGCATACAGCCATAATGTGCTCAAATTAGCCCAGCAGAGGGTGGAGGAGGAAAAGAACCTCTCCCTGTTCCTGGTGGGCATCGTGGGCCGGGTCTACTGCCAGAACCGGGACATTCCCTTTGTAGAAGACTTTAACTATGTGGCCCAGAATCCCACCATGCGCCGGGCCGGCGAGATTACCGACGAGGTGGTGGCACGGTTCCTCAGCCGGGAGCTGGACGAGGTGTACATCATCTATACCGAGATGGTCTCCGCCCTGCGCCTGGAGGTACGGGAGCAGAAGCTGCTGCCTCTGGTCCGGGAGGACTTCCCATGGGACAAGGAGGACGAGCCGGAATACCGGCAGGAGATCCGCTATATCCCCTCGGAGGAGGCGGTTCTGGACAACATCGTGCCCAATTACATCCAGGGCATGATCTTCGGCGCTCTGGTGGAGTCCTACTGCTCGGAGCAGAGCGCCCGGATGACCGCCATGGAGTCGGCCAGCGACAACGCCAAGGACATGCTGAAAAAGCTGTCCCTGACCTATCACCGGGCCCGCCAGGCAGCCATTACCCAGGAGATCACCGAGGTGGCCGGCGGAGCCAGGAACGCCCGCTGATGGGCAGACGGACACAGAGAAAGGTGTGTGGCGCAATTGCAGGAGCGTAAAGGAAAAATTGTTCAGGTCCAAGGACCTGTAGTTGACGTGGAATTTCCCGCCGACGCTCTGCCCTCCATCCAGGACGCCCTGTATGTGATGGTGGGGGAGGAGAAGCGGGTCATGGAAGTGGCCCAGCATATCGGGCATGATACCGCCCGCTGCTTCATGCTGGCTCCCAGCGAAGGGATTGGTCGGGGCATGGAGGTCATCTCCACCGGCGGCCCCATTACCGTTCCTGTGGGCAAGCCGGTTCTGGGCCGGATGTTCAACGTCCTGGGCGAGCCCATCGACGGTAAGGGAGCAGTCAAGACCTCCGAGCGGTGGTCCATCCACCGTCAGGCCCCGCCCTTTGCCGACCAGAGCCCCGTGGTGGACATCTTTGAGACGGGCATCAAGGTCATCGACCTGCTGGCTCCCTACGCCCGCGGCGGTAAGATCGGCCTGTTCGGCGGCGCTGGCGTAGGCAAAACGGTGCTGATTCAGGAGCTGATCCACAACATCGCCACCCAGCACGGCGGCTACTCCATCTTCACCGGTGTAGGCGAGCGTACCCGTGAGGGCAGCGACCTGTGGCGTGAGATGAACGAGTCGGGGGTCATTGAAAAGACTGCTCTGGTCTTTGGCCAGATGAATGAGTCCCCCGGCGCCCGTATGCGGGTGGCCCTCACTGGCCTGACCATGGCCGAGTATTTCCGGGACCAGCAGCACCAGGATGTGCTGCTGTTTATCGACAACATCTTCCGTTATGTCCAGGCAGGCAGCGAGGTGTCCGCCCTGATGGGCCGTATGCCCTCCGCCGTGGGCTACCAGCCTACCCTGGCTAACGAGATGGGCGCGCTCCAGGAGCGCATCACCTCTACAAAAAACGGAGCCGTTACCTCGGTGCAGGCGGTCTACGTCCCCGCCGACGACCTGACCGACCCCGCTCCGGCGACCACCTTCACCCACCTGGACGCCACCACGGTACTTTCTCGTAAGATCGTGGAGCAGGGCATCTATCCGGCGGTGGACCCCCTGGAGTCCACCTCCCGTATCCTGGAGCCCGACGTGGTGGGCGAGCGGCACTATAAGACCGCCCGTGCGGTGCAGGAGCTGCTCCAGCGCTACCGGGAGCTGCAGGACATCATCGCCATCCTGGGTATGGAAGAACTGAGCGAGAACGACAAGCTGGCCGTAGAGCGTGCCCGCCGGATCCAGCAGTTCTTCTCCCAGCCCTTCTCGGTGGCTGAGCCCTTTACCGGCATGGAAGGCCGCTTCGTAAAGCTGGAGGACACCCTGCGCAGCTTTGAGGCCATCCTGGGCGGCGAGCTGGATAACCTGCCCGAGGCCGCCTTCAGCATGGTGGGCAGTGTGGACGAGGTGCGCAAGAAGGCTCAGGACATGGGGGTGTTGTAACATGGCCGAGGAGCGGCAGTTCCACCTGGAGATCGTGACCCCGGACCGGCAATTTTTTATCGGCGAGGCCCAGGAGCTGACGGTGCCCGCCATTGACGGCTCCCTTGGGGTGTTGGCCGGCCATGAGCCGGCGGTTACCGCCCTGGAGCCGGGCGAGCTGCGCTACCGCGCCGGCGGAGAGTGGCACGAGGCGGTGGTCAGTCAGGGCCTGGCGGAGATCATGCCCGACCGGGTGATGGTGCTGGTCTTTTCCGCTGAGCGACCCGAGGAGATCGACTGGGCCCGTGCCGAGGATGCCAAGGAGCGGGCGGAGGAGCGTCTGCGCCAGAAGCTGAGCATGCGGGACTATTACAATTCCAAGGCCGCCCTTGCTCGTGCTCTGGCTCGACTGAAAGCAGCCAAGCGGCACTGAAAACAGCATGAAAAAACCGCGGTTTCCAACGAAACCGCGGTTTTTTTCTATGTTCGGTTAGTCGACGGGCAGCTCCCGGACGCAGGCCACGCCCAGCGCGCCCGGACCGGTGTGGCAGGCGATGCTCATGGGGAGCACGGTGGAGTAGACCTGGAACTGGGGGAAAGCCTGTTGGATAAATTCGTTCCACTCCGCACCCAGCTCGTCGGAGCCGGAGTAGGCGGTCTGGACGATGAGCTTGCCCTCTCCCTCCAGACAGGGGAGCTTGGCCTCCAGCGCGTGGACCAACTCGGTCTTGGCGGCCTTGGTGCCCCGCACCTTCTTGTAGGCGTCCAGCTTGCCGGCCTGGAGCTGAAGGATAGGTTTCAGGTTCAATGCGCTGCCCAGCAGAGCAGCGGTGGGCGTGATCCGGCCGCCTTTTTTCAGATAGTGGAGGGTGTCCACCATGATGTAAATCTGGGAGTGGAGAGAGGCCTCCTCCAGGCGCTGCTTGATCTCCGCGCCGGACTTGCCCCGCTCCCGCAGAGCCAGCGCGTCCAGCACCGACTGGCGCTGGGGGGCGGAGATGCGCTTATTGTCGGCCACAAACACCCGGCCCTCATAGGGATCGTCGCAGGCCAGGCTGGCAGCGGTGGCGGCAGTGCCGCTCAGACCGCTGGACATGGGGATGTAGACCAACTGGTCATACTCCTCCAACAGCTTGTCCCACAGCTCCAGGGTATCGGCGGGGGAGGGCTGGGAGGTGGACACATCGGCCCCCTGGGCCAGGCGGGCGTAGAACTCGGAAGGGAACAGGTCGATTCCCTCCAGGTACATCTGACCGTCGATCTGAATGGGCATGGGCAGAAGGGCAACGCCCAGCTGCTGAGCCTCCTGGGCGGTGATGCCGCTGTTGCTGTCTGTCATAATGGCGATCTTCATTCCAAATTTCTCCTACTTTGCAGAAGATAAAGGGCACGCCGATGCTGCCGGGTGGACGGTGCACCTGGACATGCCTTAAGATATATTAAGATTATTTTATGGTTCTTGTTCGAACTTGAGTAGATACAAAATCAGACAAATGCGCAAAAATAGGACAGATTTAATAATCTGTCCTAAAAAGAGGGGGCGGAATGAGACTTGGGCTGGGTGGATAGGATCTGGTGGACCGTGTCGCTGGAGAGAAGCTTTTCCAGCATGGTGACGGCGGGTTCCGGGTCGGCGGTCATGCCGTTGTGCGCCCAGTCCAGCAGCACGCCGGTGATGCCGTGGGCGTAAAAGCGGGAGACCATCCGGATCTGCTCCTGAGACAGGGCGGGCTGGCTGTCAGCATGGAAGAGCAGGTGGGCCACCAGGCCCTGGTAGAAGTCCATCAGACACTCGGAAAAGCTGTTCTGCCCCTGAAACTCAAGGACGTTGAGATAGAAGTCCCGGTTTTCCTGCATGTACTTACACAGTGAAAGCAGGCTGTCCCGCCAGTGGCCCAGGGAGATGTCATCGCTGAGGATGGAGGTGATCTCGGTATAAAAAATCCAGGAGATGAGATCATACTTATCCTTGAAGTGATAGTAGAAGGTGTTGCGGCTGATTTTGCACTCCCGGGCGATGTCCCCCACGGAGACGTTGACAAAGGATGTGGTTTTCAGCAGCCGCTTGAGCCCCTGGGCGATCATCAGTTTGGTAAATGCAGCGTTCGACACCGGTCGCTACCTCCTTTGCTTGTCTTGGAGACCTATATTTTACCATTGTTTTTGGTGAGGAGCAAATCTTTTTCCGGGAAAGATATGGGGACGCCGGAACAGTGAGTGCCAAAAGAAACCGGCACTGCGCACAAAAAACAATGTATATAATTGTTTATTTGGGCGAAAATGTTTAGGGGTAGATTGACAGGCAGGAAGGGGTGTGCTATACTCCCGCCAGAATCCATGTTAAATAGGTGTGTTACTGTACTGTCAGGCACTAACCTTAGCTATTACATAGACAAAATGTAATGGTTGTCGGTTAGTGCTTTTTTCATCTGAGCAACTGGCCGGCGAGCTTGAATAAGGAGGTTGCACGATGAAGGAAAAGTTTTTTGGCGTGCTGCAGCGGGTGGGCAGATCCTTTATGCTCCCCATCGCCATCCTGCCGGTGGCAGGACTGCTGCTGGGCTTGGGAAGCTCGTTTACCAACGAGACCACCCTGGCCACCTATAACCTGCTGGGGCTGATGGGTCCCGGCACGGTTCCGTACTTTATTTTCTCCGTTTTGAGCAAGTGCGGCGGCGTGATCTTTGATAACCTGCCCTTGATCTTCGCCATCGGCGTGGCCATCGGTATGGCCCGCCAGGAGAAGGAAGTGGCCGCCCTGGCCGCTGCCGTCTCCTTCTTGGTGATGCACTCCAGCATCTCCGCCATGATCAGCCTGACCGGCGGGGTGGAAAACCTGCTGGAGGGTTCCACCGCCACCGTGCTGGGTATTACCTCGCTGCAGATGGGCGCCTTCGGCGGCATCATCGTAGGTCTGGGAGTTGCTGCCCTGCACAACCGCTTTTATAAGATTCAGCTGCCCCAGGTGCTCTCCTTCTTCGGCGGCACCCGGTTTGTGCCCATCATCAGCACCTTGGTCTTTGCCCTGGTAGGCATTCTGATGTTCTTTGTCTGGCAGCCCATTCAGGAGGGCATCAACGCCCTGGGTATGGTGGTGTACAGTTCGGGCTACTTCGGCACGTTCCTGTTCGGCATGATCAAGCGCCTGCTCATTCCCTTCGGCCTGCACCACGTGTTCTATCTGCCCTTCTGGCAGACCGCTGTGGGCGGCACCATGGAGGTGGCGGGCACCATGGTGGCCGGAGCCCAGAACATCTTCTTTGCCCAGCTGGCTGATCCCACCGTGACCCACTTCTCCACGGCCGGCACCTGGTGCTTCACCGGTGAGTTTGTGCTGTATATCTTCGGCTTCCCCGGAGCGGCTTTGGCCATGTACCGCTGTGCCAAGCCGGAACGGAAAAAGCAGGTGGGCGGCCTGCTCCTGTCTGCCGCTCTTACCTCTATCCTGACCGGCATCACCGAGCCTCTTGAGTTCTCCTTCCTGTTTGTGGCCCCGGTGCTGTTTATCATCAGCTCCGTGTTTGCAGGCCTTGCCTATATGCTCTGCCACATCCTCAACATCACCGTGGGCCTGACCTTCTCCGGCGGATTCATTGACCTGGCTCTGTTCGGCATCCTCCAGGGCAATGAAAAAACCAGCTGGCTGCTGATTATCCCCATGGGCATTGTGTTCTTCTTGGTCTACTACTTTGTGTTCTCCTTCCTCATTAAGAAGTTTAACTTCAAGACTCCCGGCCGGGAGGAGGGCGACCAGGAGACCAAGCTGTACACCAAGGCCGACTACAACGCCCGCAAGGAGCAGGGTGGGGAGGACCAGGTGTCCGCCGCCATCGCCCAGGGCTTGGGCGGCGCGGCCAACATCTCCGATGTGGACTGCTGCGCCACCCGCCTGCGCTGCACTGTCCATGACGCATCCAAGGTGGACCAGCAGGTGCTCAAATCCACCGGTGCTGCCGGCGTCATTCAGAAGGGTCAGGGCGTCCAAGTGGTCTATGGGCCTCAGGTCAATATCATCAAGGCCAACCTGGAGGACTACCTGCGTTCCGGTGCTGCCGGAGCGGAGCAAGCCGCCATCCAGGCCGAGCCCGAGAGCCAGGAGGAGGCCAAGCCCGAGCACGGCGCTCTGCTGCGCACCATCGTCATCGGCAGCCCCTTCCACGGAGAGTCCGCCCCCATCACCGCATCCCCTGACGAAGCCTTTGCGGAGAAGATGATGGGCGACGGTGCCACCGTGGTGCCCTGTGAGGGTGTGGTCACCGCTCCCTGTGATGCTACCATCAGCTTTGTTTTTGACACCAACCACGCCATCGGCCTGGAGCTGGAGGACGGGGTAGAGATGCTCATCCACGTGGGCATCAATACCGTGGCCCTGAAGGGCCAGGGCTTCAAGGCCCTGGTGCAGGAGGGTGACCAGGTGAAGAAGGGCGATAAGCTTCTGGAGTTCGATCTGGACTATATCCGGGAGAACGCCTCTTCCACCTCCTCGCCGGTGCTGTTTACCACTATGGAGGATAACCAGCAGCTGCGCCTCATTAAGGCCGGCCACGTCAAGCCGGGAGAGGACCTGCTGGCCCTGGATATCTACGAATCTTGACCTGGACGGGGGGATGAGAGAAGCATGTATCGAATTACAAAAGTGCTCAACCATAACGCGGTGCTGGCCCAGAACCTGGACGACCGCCAGGAAAACCTGGTGGTGGGGAAGGGAGCCGGCTTCGGAAGAAAACCCGGAGAGCGGGTGGACTTCTCCGGAGAGGTCACGGTGTACCAGCTCTCCCAGAAGTGCGACCGGGGCAACCCCCGGGAGCTGGTCAAGCGCATCGATCCCATCTACCTGAGCATCGCCAACAGCATTATTCTGGACGCCCGGAAGGCTTTTGGTCAGGTGGACACCAGCATCCTGGTGCCCATGGCCGACCACATTGCCTTTGCCGCCCAGCGCATCTCAAAAAATGCCCCCCTCAGCAACCCTCTCACCCCCGACATCAAGGCTCTGTTCCCCCAGGAGTACGAAGTAGCTGCCCGGGGCGGTGAACTCATTCGCCAACAGACCGGTGTGGTCTTCAGCGACGACGAGCTGGGCTATATCGCCCTGCACGTTCACTCCTCGCTGGAGTCCATGCAGGTCTCCCAGGCCATGCAGACCGCCGCTATCATCCGGGAGTGCGTAGACCTGGTGCAGCAGGAGACAGGCGTGGTCATCGATGTGTCCTCCCTGTCCTATAACCGCCTGATGAGCCACATCAAATATATGGCCGCCCGCCTCATCAAAGGGGAGAAACTGAGCATGGATGTCAATACCATCATGCGCCAGTCCTGCCCCAAAGCCTTCGACATTGCCCAGGAGATCTGCCGCCAGCTGGAGCGCAGCCTGGGACGGCAGGTGGACGAGGCAGAGGTGGGATACCTGGCCATGCATGTGCAGCGGGTATTTTCTACCGAACCCAGCGTGTGCTGATCGCCGCAGGGACTGGCCCTCGCCGGTCTGAGCGGTTTCAAAATCCATTGTATATGATAGAAAGGAAGTTTTACCCATGAAGCAGTTTACCTATGTGATTCAGGATCCCCTGGGCATCCACGCCCGTCCCGCCGGAGCGCTGGTCAAGGCCGCAAAGCCCTTTGCTGACACCGCTATCCAGGTGGTCAAGGGCGACAAGAGCGTAAAGGCCACCCAGCTGATGAAGCTGATGGGCCTGGGCGTCAAGACCGGAGACGAGATCACCGTCACCGCCGAGGGCCCCTCTGAGGAGGCCGCCATCGCCGCCATGGAGCAGTTCTTCAAGGAGAACCTGTAAGAAATATACGAAAAGAGGCGCCCGCTGCCGGAGAAAGACAGCGGGCGCCTCTGAGAAGATATGGAAAGGGATCGAGACATGAAGATCATTCAGGGGCAAGGGGTCTCCAAGGGAATTGAGCAGGGGACCATCTATTTCTATCACCGCGCCGCCGCCCAGGTGGAGATGCGTACCGGCGCTGACGAGCAGGAGGAGCGCGCCCGGCTGGAGCGGGCCAAAGAGCGCACGGCCCAGCAGCTGAGCGATATGGCGGAGAAGGCCAGAGAAGAGGCCGGGGACGAGGCGGCCGTGCTCTTTGAGACCCACGCCATGTTTTTGGAGGACGAGGACTACACCGGGGCCATGGATGAGCTGCTGGCCCAGGGATTCAATGCCGAGTACGCCGTGGACCAGGCGGGGCAGGAGTTTGCTGCCATGCTGGCATCTATGGATGACCCATACATGCAGGCTCGTGCCGCCGACATCAAGGACGTGACCGGCCGCATTTTAAATAACCTCATGGGGGTGGTGGAGGGAGGCATCGACTCCGATGTGCCCGTCATTCTGGCCGCCGACGATCTGGCCCCCTCTGAGACCATCCAGCTGGATAAGAAAAAGATCCTGGCCATTGCTACCCAAAAGGGCTCGGGCAACAGCCACACCGCCATCCTGGCCCGCACCATGGGCATCCCCGCCGTGTGCGGCCTGGGGGAGGACTTCAACGAGGATTTTCATGGCAAGCAGGCCTATATTGTAGGGGAGACCGGCCAGCTCATCCTTGAGCCCGATGAGGAGACGCTGCTCTCTCTGAAAGCCCGCCACGCCAAGCAGGAGGAGACCCGGGAGCTGATGCGCAGTATGGTGGGCCAGAAGGATGTGACTCTGGACGGCAAGCAGGTAAACGTGTACTGCAACATCGGCTCTCTCGAGGACGTGGCCTCCGTCCTGGCCAACGACGGCCAGGGCATCGGCCTGTTCCGCTCGGAATTTCTCTATCTGGCCAGCGAGGACTATCCCACTGAGGAGGAGCAGTTCCGGGCCTATAAAGAGGTCGCCGCCGCCATGAACGGCAAGCGGGTGATCATCCGCACCCTGGACATCGGTGCGGACAAGCAGGTGGACTACTTCCATCTCCACAAGGAGGAGAACCCTGCCATGGGTCTGCGGGCCATCCGCATTTGCCTCAACCGCCCTGAGGTGTTCCGTACCCAGCTGCGCGCCCTCTACCGGGCCAGCGCTTACGGGAAGATCGCCATCATGTTCCCCATGATTGCCAGCGTGTGGGAGGTAAAGGAGTGCCGCCGGGCCTGCCAGCGGGTGATGGACGAGCTTACCGCCGAGGGAATCCCCTTCAACCCGGACACCGAGATTGGCATTATGATCGAGACTCCCGCCGCGGTATTCATTGCCGATGAGCTGGCCCAGCTGGTGGACTTTTTCTCCGTGGGTACCAACGATCTGACCCAGTACACCCTGGCCTGTGACCGGCAGTGCAACGACCTGGGCAAGTTCTTTGACCCCCACCATCCCGCCCTGCTCCGGGCCTTGAAGATGACCGCGGATGCCGCCCATCAGGCCGGTATCTGGATCGGAATCTGCGGAGAGCTGGGCGCCGATCTGAGTCTGCTGCCCACCTTCCTGGCCATGGGAATCGACGAACTGAGCGTCACCCCCACGGCGGTGCTGCCTCTGCGCGCCGCCATCCGCAAGAGCATCGCCAAGACCTGTACTCTAGAGCTGCTCAACAGCTAAATCGTTCATGAAATAAAAGCCGCCTGACCCTTTTCAGGGTCAGGCGGCTTGATTTTACTCTTGCGAGAAGAAGGGGATGGGTGTAAAATGTTAAAATCGTGTTAAAAAAGGGATAACTGGAAGGAGGCCCGGGAGGATGGCGCAGACCCACGACTTTTCCCAAGGCAAGATTTCAAAAAACATTATGTCGCTGGCGCTGCCCATGACGGCCGCACAGCTCATCAATGTGCTGTACAGCGTGGTGGACCGGATGTATCTGGGGCGACTGCCCGGCCATCTGGCCCTCACAGGACTGGGTCTGACGATACCGATTATCTCCATTATCATGGGATTTGCCAATCTCTGCGGGACCGGCGGCGCGCCTTTGTGCTCCATCCACCGGGGCAGGGGTGACAATGAAGAGGCAGAGTGTGTGCTGGGAAATGCCTTTACACTGCTTTTGATCTTCGGTACGGCGGTGACGGTGTTTTTCCTGGCTTTGCGCCGCCCCGTTCTCTACCTCTTCGGCGCCAGTGACGCCACCTACCCCTACGCCAGCGCTTACATGACCATCTATCTGCTGGGTACCCTCTTTGTCATGATCGGTCTGGGGATGAATCCTTTTATCAACTCCCAGGGCTTTGGCCGGGTAGGGATGATGACGGTAGGTCTGGGAGCAGTAGTCAACATCGTACTGGACCCGATCTTTATCTTTGGGTTGAATCTGGGTGTAAAGGGAGCTGCCTTGGCAACCGTGATTGCCCAGGGATGCTCCGCAGTATGGGTGCTGCGGTTTCTCACCGGCCCAAAGGCCATTTTAAAACTTCGTCTGGGGTGCATGAAACTGAAGGCCAGCCGGGTGAAGCGGATTATTACCCTGGGTCTGTCTGGTTTCTTCATGAATCTCACCAACAGTCTGGTGCAGGTGGTGTGCAACGCCACCCTCCAGGCCTACGGCGGCGACCTGTACGTGGGCATTATGACCATCATCAACTCCCTGCGGGAGGTGTGCACCATGCCGGTGCAGGGCTTGTCCAACGGAGCACAGCCGGTGACCGGCTTCAACTACGGGGCGAAGAAATATGAGCGGGTACGTCAGTCCATCCGGTTCAGCGTGACAGGTACCGTGCTGTATGCTGCAGCCTTCTGGGCCATTGCCATGCTGTTCCCTGGATTTTTGATCCGGATTTTCAACAACGAACCCGATGTGCTCCAGCACGGCATCCCGGCTCTGCGCATCTACTTCTGCCTGTTTATTCCCATGTCTTTGCAGATGGCAGGCCAGGGTGTGTTCGTCAGCCTGGGCCGCTCCAAGCAGGCGGTGTTCTTCTCCCTGCTGCGTAAGGCCATTATCAACGCACCTCTTACCGTTATCCTGCCCATCTGGATGGGGACCACCGGCGTATTCACCGCCGAGGCGGTCTCCCAGCTGCTGGGAGGTATGGCCTGTATCCTCACCATGTACTTTACCGTCTACCGGAAATTGGGCACCGAGGCCGCCCGCACCGTCTGAAGCAAGCGCGCTGCAAGTTTGCAGCGCGCTTTTTCTTGACTTCGAAGGTTTACCATGATAAACTTCAAATGGGAAAGAGGTTTATCTAGATAAACCCATAATCTGTAAGGAGGTGACATTATGGAAAAATTGACCGATGGCGAGCTGCGGCTGATGGAAGTGCTGTGGGATCTGGCACCTATTAACTCCACCCAGCTGGTGGCCGCCTGCAAAGAGCGGCTGAGCTGGAGCAAGAGCACCACCTATACCGTTCTGCGCCGCCTGGTGCACAAGGGGGCGGCGGAGAACCGCGAGGCCACTGTGACCCCTCGGTACACCCGGGAGGAGGTGCTGCGGGACCAGGGCAGCGAGCTGCTCACCCAGGCGGGGGGGATGCTTAGCCTGTTCAACGCCTTTTTCAGTGGGCGGCGGCTCACTGCCAAGGAGGCGGAGGAGCTGAAGGAGCTCATCGACCGGCACACCTGGGAGGAGTGAGACCATGAAGTGGTTCTTTGCGAATTTCCTGTTTGATATCTGGAATGCGGGGCTGACTGCCGGGCTGACGCTTGGCGTCATGCTGATCCTGCGCCCGGTACTGTGTAAGCTCCTGACGGCCCAGCAACGGGCTTGGCTAGGGATGCTGGGG
>NZ_JBKVXZ010000027.1:0-46089 GCF_046973065.1 Flintibacter sp.
GTACGGGACTGGGTTTGCGCCCATGTTCGGCTTGCTGGGGTGGCTCCATATTCTTCCGGTCACGTTTCGGGATTTGATCACGCCGCGCACCGGGATCAGCAGCTGTGAAATCCCAGCCTATTTGCCCGAAAACTACCAAGGCGCGGGGGAATACGCCGTGGCCCTGCCTGGAGGCAGGGCGGTGTGGGTGGAGTTCAGCGACGGCATCGTGATCGCCCTGGCCCTGCTCTGGATCGGTGTGGTCGTGGCCCTGACGCTGTGGCTGACGCGCAGAAGCAACCAGATGAAAGCCCTGGGACGGCAGGGACTGTTGCTGGCCGACGACGACCCGCTGCTGTTCCGCAGCCTGTCCCGGCGGCCGGAGGATAAGCCGGTGGGGGTGCGGCTGTGCCGGGGGCTGCCCACCAGCTTTGTGTACCAGGATGGGGAAAAGATCAACGGGAAGCGGTACAACATGATCTACCTCCAGGAGGAATTGTCCCCCCAGCGGCGAGTGCTGGTGCTGCGCCATGAGTGGAACCACATCCGCCTGCACCACAGTTGGATGAAGTGCTGGGCCAGTGCGCTGCTGATCCTGTTCTGGTGGAACCCTATTTTGTGGGTGGCCTACTACTTCTTCTGCCGGGATCTGGAGATGGCCTGCGACGAAAAGACCCTGGACGACCTGACCGGGTCGGAGGAGCGGAAACAGTACGCCCAGACCCTGGTGGAGCTGGCGGCAGGGAAGATGCTGTGGGACGTTCCCATGGCCTTCGGGGAGTGTGACGCCATTCCCCGGGTGAAGGCGGTGGTGGCCTGGCACGAGCCCAAGGAGTGGGTCAAAAACGCCAAGTGGTGCGCCTTTGCCCTGGTGTTCCTATTCTTTGTGGGCGGACCACAGAACATCCCCTACCTGCCCCAGGAGCTGGTCCAGTACTGGCAGCAGGAGACAGTGGAAGTAGAGCTGCCTGGAGACTGGACGCCGGCGGAGCGCTGGATGAGCGTAGATCAGAATGGCTTTGTAACCCTGCTGGCTAAGGACACTCAGGGGATCTGGCATGAGCAGATGTATGTCTATCGGACCCGGGACCGAGGTTTTCATGGCAGCGACAGCTGGTATACTCTGTCTGAGCCCCCCGACCTTACCGGGTTCCAGCAGGGGCTGTGGTAAAGAAGGGGACAGCCCGCTCATGCATTTGTGAGGAGTGGGACCATGGAATGGTTTTTTATCAATGTTGCTTTGAATGTGTGGAACATGGGGCTGGCGGCAGGATTGATTCTGGGCTGTATGCTGGTGCTGCGGCCTGTATTGGTAAAGGTTCTGACGGCCCAGCAGCGGGCTTGGTTTGGCGTGATGGGGTGGTATGGAGCCTCGCTGGGGTTTCTGTATTCTCTGATGAACTGGCTGCATGTTTTTCCTGTTACATTCCAGGACCTGATCACGCCTCGGACAGAGATGGGCAGCAGTACCCCGGCCTATCTGCCGGTGAGCTATGATGGGGCAGGGGAGTACGCCCTGACCCTGCCGGGAGGCAAGGCCTTTTGGGTGGAGCTGACGGACGAGAGAATGCTGGCGCTGGTATTGGTCTGGCTGGCCGGAGCCGCCGCACTGGGATTTGTGCTGTGGCGGAGGACCCGGAGACTGAAAACCTTGGGGCGGCAGGGACAGCTGTTGGCAGACGATGACCCCCTGCTGCTGCGCAGCCTGTCCCGGCGGCCGGATGACGAGCCGGTGGGAGTACGGCTGTGCCGGGGCCTGCCCACCAGCTTTGTGTACCAGAACGGAGAACGAATCGACGGGAAAAAGCACAATATGATCTACCTCCAGGCGGAGCTGCCGCCCCAGCGGCGGGAGCTGGTGCTGCGCCACGAGTGGAACCACATCCGCCTGTATCACGGCTGGATGAAGGGGTGGGCCAATATAGCGCTGATTTTATACTGGTGGAACCCCATCTTGTGGGCGGCTTATTACTATTTCTGCCGGGATCTGGAGCTGGCCTGCGACGAGAGAACCCTTCGTGATCTGGCAGGGCCGGAGGAGCGCAAACAGTACGCCCAAACCCTGGTGGAGCTGGCAGTTGGAAAGATGCTGTGGGATGTTCCACTGGCTTTTGGGGAGTGCGATGCGGTGCCCCGGGTAAAGGCGGCGGTGGCCTGGCATAAGCCCACCGGGTGGGAAAAGGCGGGTAAGTGGTGCGCCTGTGTGCTGGTATTCCTGTTCTTTGTGGGAGGCCCCCGGGACATCCCCTACCTGTCCCAGAAGCTGGTCCGGTACTGGCAGCAGGAGGCTGTTGAGGTTACGGTGCCAAGCGGCTGGGCGCCTGAGGAGCGCTGGTTGCGGGCGGATGGGCGCGGTTCGGTGATTCTGCTGGCCAAGGACATTCAGGGGACCTGGCATAAAAGCAGCTATCTTTGGGACGAACAGGACAAAGATTTTAAGACCAGCGACCGATGGATGACCCTGGACGAGGTCCCCGACCTCACTGGCTTTCAGCAGGGGCTGTGGTAACTGGGAGGAAACTCCATGGGAGCACCCAGGAGGTGTAAGAGTATGAACGGTTGGATGAGCGGCATTTTGATGCTTTGGAACATGGGGATCGTTGCCGGGCTGATGCTGGGCGGGATGCTGGTGCTGCGCCCGGTGCTGCTCCGGCTTCTGACCGCCCGGCAGCGGACGTGGCTGGGGATGCTGGGATGGTATGGGACTGGGATGATCAATGTTTTTGGTGTGTTGGGATGGGTACATATTTTACCTGTTACCTTCCGGGACCTCATCACCCCACGTACCATCAGCAGAACCGTATACCAGTGGCCTGCGTATCTCCCAGACGTCTACCGGGGCACGGGGGAGTACGCGGTTGCTCTGCCAGGAGGCAAGGCAGTGTGGGTGGAACTCACCGACGGGATGCTACTGGCTGCAGTTGTGGTGTGGCTGGCGGGCATCGCGGCTCTGAGCATTTGGATGTGGCGCAGAAGCCGGCGGCTGAAAGCCTTGGGACGGCAGGGAGAACTACTGGACCCCAAAGACTCCGGCCTGAAATGGCTCCAGGAGGACCGGGACACAGCGGTACGGCTGTGCCGGGGGCTGCCCACCAGCTTTGTGTACCAGGGCGAAGAAAAAATCGATGGGAAACGGTACGACATGATTTACCTCCAGGCGGAGCTGCCACCCCAGCGGCGGGAACTGGTGCTGCGCCATGAATGGAACCACCTGCGGATGCGCCACAGCTGGATGAAGTCCTGGGCCAATATTGTACTGGTATCTTGGTGGTGGAACCCCATTTTGTGGGTGGCTTACTACTACTTCTGCCGGGATATGGAGCTTGCCTGCGACGAGAGGACCCTGCAGGATCTGGAGATGGGAGAGAAGCGGAAACAGTATGCTCAGACCCTGGTAGAGCTGGCCTCAGGAAAGATGCTGTGGGGCGAGCCTCTGGCCTTTGGGGAGTGCGGCGCGGTGGCACGGGTGAAGGCGGCGTTGGCTTGGCACAGGCAAACGTGGTGGATCGCGCTGGGCAGATGGTGTGTCTTTGCGCTGGTGTTCCTGTTCTTTGTGGGCGGGCCCAGTGACATTCCCTTCCTGCCTGTGGAGGTCGTGCAAGCCTGGCAGCAGGCGAAGGTGGAAGTGGAGCTGCCCGGCGGCTGGAGGCCGGAGGAGCGCTGGATGAGCGTGGAGCGCAACGGCGATGTGACCCTGCTGGCTAAAGACACCCAAGGGGTGTGGCACGAGATGAATTATTGGTGCAGTGCATGGGACGGGCGCTTTTACCAGACGGGTGGCTGGGAGACCCTATCCGGCACCCCCGACCTCACCGGCTTTCAGCAGGGACTGTGGTAAAGAAAAGACGGCGCGATACCTGGGAGGGATAAAAATATGTACGCACTGGCAAATATCGCTTTGATGCTTTGGAATATGGGCATTGCCGCCGGGATGATGCTGGGCGGGATGCTGGTGCTGCGCCCGGTGCTGCTCCGGCTTCTGACCGCCCGGCAGCGGACGTGGCTGGGTATGCTGGGGTGGTATGGTACCGGGATGATCAACCTGTTCAGCGTACTGGGATGGGTACATATCCTGCCCGTTACCTTCCGGGATCTCATCACCCCGCGCACCACCGGCAGAACCGAAAATGAGTTACCAGCCTATCTCCCGGTGGACTACCGGGGGACGGGGGAGTATGTCATGGCTCTGCCGGGAGGCAAGGCGGTGTGGGTAGAACTGACCGACTGGATGGTCCTGGCCGTGACTTTGGTATGGCTGGCGGGCATCGCGGCGCTGAGCATTTGGATGTGGCGAAGAAGCCGGAGGCTGAAAGCCTTGGGACGGCAGGGGGAACTACTGGCCCCCAAAGATTCCGGCCTGAAATGGCTCCAGGAGGACCGGGACACAGCGGTACGGCTGTGCCGGGGGCTGCCTACCAGCTTTGTGTACCAGGGCGGAGAAAAAATCGATGGGAAACGGTACGATATGATTTACCTCCAGGCGGAGCTGTCGCCCCAGCGGCGGGAGCTGGTACTGCGCCATGAGTGGAACCATCTGCGAATGCGCCACAGATGGATGAAGTCCTGGGCCAGTCTGGTGCTGGTAGCTTGGTGGTGGAATCCTATTTTGTGGGCATCCTACTACTACTTCTGCCGGGATATGGAACTGGCCTGTGATGAAAAAACTCTGCGGGATCTGGAGAAGGGAGAGCAGAGGAAACAGTACGCCCAGACTTTGGTGGAGCTGGCCTCGGGAAAGATGCTGTGGGGCGAACCTCTGGCCTTCGGGGAGTGCGGCGCGGTAGCCCGGGTAAAGGCGGCGATAGCCTGGCATAAACCCCGGTGGTGGGTTAAGTTGGGCAAGTGGTGCGCTTTTGTGCTGTTGTTCCTGTTCTTTGTGGGGGGCCCCAGGAACATTCCCTTCCTGCCTGAGGATGTGGTTTGGAAATGGTAGCAGGCGGACATTGAGGTAGAGCTTTCGGGAGACTGGACGCCGGTAGAGCGCTGGATGCGGGTGGAACAGGACGGAGATATGGCCCTGCTGGCCAAGGATACCACAGGGAAGTGGCACAAAATGAGCTATTGGTGCAGTGCATGGGACGGAACTTTTTTGCGCATGAGTGACTGGGAGACCATGTTGGGCACTCCGGATCTGACCGGTGCCCAGGAGGGACTGTGGTAAGACGATTTTAACGCAAATAGGCCCGGGAACGCTGGTATCCCGGGCTTTTTTGCGTCCACTTGTCAAATGGCATGAAATGTGAGAAAATAAAGCATCCTTTGAATGTGAAACGGGAGGAAACCATGACCGACCTGTTTGAAAAATCCATGATCACACTGGAGCTGCCCCGGGTACTGGAGCAGCTCTCTGCCTGTGCTGCCACCCAAGAGGGCAAGGAGAAGGCCCTCCAGCTGCGGCCTATGACCGACCTGGACGATGTGCAGCGTGCCCAGGAGGAGACCTCGGCGGCGGTGAAGATGCTGGTGCTTCGGGGCAGCCCGGGCCTGTCCGGAGTAAAACCGGTGGGAGCCATCCTCCACCGGGCGGACATGGGGGGCAGCCTCAACACCCGGGAGCTGCTGGAGGTGGCGGCAGTGCTCCGCTGCGCCCGTACTGCCAAAGAGTACGGAGACAGCGAGGAGAAGACCCCCATCTCCCACCTCTTCCACGCCCTCACCCCAAACCGCTTTTTGGAAGACACCATCACCAACTCCATCGTGGGGGAGGACGAGCTGGCCGACTCGGCCAGCAGCGAGCTGGCCTCGATCCGCCGCCACATGCGTGCCACTGAGGCCAAGGTGCGGGATATCCTGCAAAAGCTCATCTCCTCCAACCAGTCCAAGTATTTGCAGGAGTCCATCATCACCATCCGCTCCGACCGGTATGTGGTGCCGGTGAAGTCGGAGCACAAAAACGCCATTCCCGGCCTGGTCCACGATGTGTCGGCCTCTGGCTCCACCTTCTTTATTGAGCCCATGGGAGTGGTAAAGGCCAACAACGAGCTGCGGGAGCTGCTGGCCAAGGAGAAAAAGGAGATTGAGCGTATCCTGGCCGAACTGTCTGCCCAGTGTGCTGCCCACAAAGAGGACATTCTGGAGGACTACCAGCTGCTGGTGTGGCTGGACGGTATCTTTGCCCGGGGCCAGCTGTCTTTGAAAATGGAGGGCTCCCAGCCCAAACTGTCTGACAAGTATTTACGCTTGCGTAAGGCTAGGCACCCGCTGCTGGATAAGAAAAAAGCAGTGCCCAACGACCTGGAGCTGGGTGACACCTTCGACACTCTGATGATCACCGGCCCCAACACCGGCGGTAAGACGGTCACCCTGAAGACCATTGGCCTCATCACCCTCATGGCCCAGTGCGGCCTGCATATCCCCGCCGGGGCGGACTCCACGGTGCGGATTTTTGACCGGGTGCTCTCCGATATCGGTGACGAGCAGTCCATTGCCCAGTCCCTCTCCACCTTCTCCTCCCACATGACCAACATTGTGGGCATTCTGGAGGAGGCGGATGACCGCACCCTCATTCTGCTGGACGAGCTGGGCGCAGGCACCGACCCGGTGGAGGGCGCGGCTCTGGCTGCCGCCATCATCGAAAGTGCTCGGGGTATGGGGGCTGCCGTGGCCGCCACTACCCACTACGCCGAGCTGAAGGTATACGCCATGACCACTCCCGGAGTGGAGAACGCCTCTTGCGAGTTCAACGTGGAGACGCTGGCGCCCACCTACCGGCTGATTCTGGGCATTCCCGGCAAGTCCAACGCCTTTGCCATTTCCCGGCGGCTGGGACTGCCGGAGTATATCATCGAAAAGGCCGCTGCCCGGCTGGATGCGGAGAACGTCCGCTTTGAGGACGTGCTCACCCGGCTGGATCAGCAGCGCCAGGAGATGGAGGCCGAACGGGCCGAGGCCAAACGCCTGAAGCTGGAGATGGAGCAATCGGCTAGCAAGGCCCGGGAGTACCGGGAGAAGCTGGAGGCTGAGCGCGCCAAGGTGGTGGAGAAGGCCCAGGCCGAGGCCCGTGCCATCATCGAGGAGGCCCGGGCGGCCAGCGACCTGGCTCTGGCTGAGCTGAAAGAGATCAAAAAGCGCCAGGATAAGCTGGACTGGCAGCAGGTGAACGACAGCCGGGCCGAGGCCCGCCGCCTCCTGAACGAGGCGGAGCGGAACATCGGCGGTCCTGCCCAGGAGCCCGAAGCACCCCCGCCCACCCGAGACGCGGCTGTGGGCGACACAGTGGAGCTGCTGAAAATGGGCACCAAGGCTACGGTCCTCTCGGTGAACAAGGACGGCACCCTTCAGCTCCAGGCGGGCATTTTGAAGATCTCCGCTAAGCAGAGCGAAGTGCGGGTTGTGGAAGGGGAGACCGAGACCCAGAAGGCCACCCGGAAGATCATTGCCAGAGCGGAGCGCACCATCCGTACCGCCGCGGTGCCCAGTGAGATCGACCTGCGGGGCATGATGACCGATGAGGCGGTGATGGCGGTGGAGCGGTTCCTGGACACCGCCATGATGGGCAAGCTGGAGACGGTGACCATCATTCACGGCAAGGGAACCGGTGCGGTGCGCAATGCCGTACGCAGCTATCTCAAGCGCAGCCGCTATGTGAAAGCCTTCCGTCCCGGCCGTTACGGCGAAGGCGAGGATGGTGTGACCGTGGTGACGCTGAAATAAGCAGGAAAGAAAATCCCCACGTCTCCCTCGGAGAGCATGGGGGGTATCTGGGGGGAATTGATTCCCCCCAGAAGGCGCGGAGCCCGAAGGGCAAAGCGTTTCCCGCAGGAAACGCCCGCGCCTGTGAGGACGGTGTCACGGTGGCGACGCTGAAATAAATGGTAAGTTAAAATACTAGATTTCGACTTGCGGTCAAAATATACAAAAAATTTTTTGAAGAAAAATAAAAAATCGTCATTCAGACGAAAGAAATGTGCGCCCGGAATTTTTTGGGACAGTTTTGCGTAGATTTGTGAAAAATGTCATTGACGGGAACGGCATAAATCTGCTATGCTAAGGACACAATATGACGAGTGCGGAGGTACGGTTGTATGTATAGTCAGGAAGCGGTCGTAAACAACCAGGTTGGCCTGCACGCCAGACCTGCTACTTTCTTCATCCAGAAGGCTAACGAGTTCAAGAGTGCCATTTGGGTTGAGAAGGACGAGCGGAAGGTGAATGCCAAGAGCCTGCTGGGCGTTCTGTCCCTTGGTATCGTGAAGGGCACTCCGATCAAGCTGATCGCGGATGGCCCCGACGAGAAGGAAGCGGTAGAGGCCCTGTTTAAGATGATTTCCTCTGATTTCTCCGAGTAATCAAGTATTTCAACGGAAAAGGCACCGCTGCGGCGGTGCCTTTTTTCTTCTCAGGCAGAGAGGAGGAGCTGGAAATTGACTTTCGATGAACTCAAAGAAAAAGCCCATGCTTTGCCGCTGAAACCCGGCGTGTATATCATGCAGGATGTACACAGTACCGTTATCTATGTGGGCAAGGCCAAGGCCCTGAAAAACCGGGTCAGCCAGTATTTCCAGGACTCCGCCTCCCACACGGAAAAGACCCGGGCTATGGTCTCTCAGATCGACTACTTCGACGTGATCATCGCCGACAGTGAGTTTGAAGCCCTGGTGCTGGAAAACTCCCTCATCAAGCGCCACCAGCCCCGGTACAACATTCTTTTGAAGGACGACAAGGGGTATCCTTATATTCGTCTGTCAAAAGAGGAGTATCCCCGCTTTTCTCTGGCCAACCGGGTGGCAGAGGATGGGGCACGGTACTTTGGTCCCTACGCCAGCCGCCACAGTACCCAGCAGATCGTGGATGCCCTGCGTACGGCTCTGCGCCTGCCCACCTGCCGCAGGCAGTTCCCTCGGGACATCGGCAAGGAGCGCCCCTGCCTCAACTTCCATATGGGAAAGTGCGACGGCTACTGCCGCCGGGAGATGACAAAAGAGCGCTACGACCAGGCCATCGCCCAGGCAGTGTCCCTGCTGGAGGGGAAATTTAAGGAGGTCAAGGCGGACCTCACCGCCCAGATGGAGCAGGCTGCCGAGGAGCTGCGCTTTGAAAAGGCCGCTCAGATCCGGGACCGCATCAAGGCCATCCAGCTGCTGGGAGAGCGGCAGAAGGTAGTGGCAGGTTCCCTGGCCGACACCGACGTCACAGGCTTTTTCCGGGGCGAGGCCAAAAGCTGCTTTGTGGTGCTCCACTATCTGGACGGAGAACTGGCCGCCAAGGACATGGACCTGATGGAGCGGCCCATGGAAGAGGAGACGGGGGAGATCCTCTCCGCTTTGCTGCGCCAGTATTACGCCGGGCGCAGCCGCCTGCCCCGGCAGATTTTGCTCCCCTGTGAACTGGATGACCAGGTGCCGCTTACCCGCATGCTCAGCGAGCAGGCCGGGCGGCGGGTGGAGCTCATCACCCCCCAGCGGGGAGCCAAAATGGATCTCATCAAGCTGGCCAACCAGAACGCCGTGGAGGAGGTCACCCGGGCCACCACCCGGGAGGAGCGGCAAAATAAACTGCTGGAGACCTTGGGGAAGATGCTGGGCCTGGAGCAGGCGCCCCGGCGCACCGAGTCCTACGACATCTCCAACACTGGCGCGGATGACATGGTGGCCTCCATGGTGGTCTTTGAGAACGGGCGGCCCCTGAAGCGAGACTACCGCCGCTTTAAAATCAAAGACCTGACCGGGCCCGACGACTACGCCTCCATGGAACAGGTGCTCAAGCGGCGCTTTCAGCGGTATTTGGACGGGGACGAGAAGTTTGGGACTCTCCCTGACCTGATGCTCATTGACGGCGGTGAGAACCACGTGAAGATCGCCCGGCGGGTGCTGGACGACTTCGGCCTGGACATCCCCGCCTTCGGCATGGTGAAGGACGACCGCCACCGTACCCGGGCTCTGGTGGCTCCGGATGGACGGGAGATCGGCATCCAGGCCATCCCGGCGGTGTTTGCCCTCATCGGTCAGATCCAGGAGGAGACCCACCGTTTTGCCATTGAGTTTAACCGCCAACAGCGGAAAGGCCGAGTCCAGGGCTCGGCGCTGGATAAGATCCCCGGAGTGGGGGAGAAGCGGCGCGCCCAGCTGCTGAAAGCATTCAAGAGCGTCAAAGCCATCCGCCAGGCTCCTTTGGAGGAACTGGAAAAGGTGGTGCCGAAAAACACGGCACAGGCGGTATATCAGTTCTTCCGCAGGGAAGAGACGGAGGATTAAGAATGAATACTTTGGATGTGAGGTGACCGATATGCGCGTGATTTCAGGAACCGCCCGGGGACGTCGGCTGGGAGAGCTGGAGGGAATGGAGACCCGCCCTACCACCGACCGGGTAAAAGAAGCCTTGTTCAATATCGTACAGTTTGAAGTGCCGGGAAGGAAAATCCTGGATCTGTTTGGAGGCACCGGCCAGCTGGGAATCGAGGCCCTGTCCCGGGGCGCGGAGCACTGCACCTTTGTGGACCAGCGCAGCGATGCGGTGACCCTCATCAAAAACAATTTAAAAGTGACGGATTTGGCCGGAAAAGGCCGGGTGGTGCAGGGAGATTCCCTGGGTTTTCTCCAGAACTGCGGGGAACAGTTCGACGTGATTTTCCTCGATCCGCCCTACCGCGCCGACCTGCTGGAGCGGGCGGTGGAGGCTATCGCTGCATTTGACATTCTTCGGGAACATGGTATAATGGTGTGCGAAAGTGCGCTGGACAAGGTTTTGCCCACACTGAACGCCCCCTATGAGCGGGGAAAGGAGTACCGGTACGGCAAGATCAAGCTGACCATCTACCGGAAAACTGGGAGGGAACTCCACGGATGAAAATCGCAATCTACCCCGGCAGCTTTGACCCGGTGACGCTGGGGCATTTGAATATTATCAAGCGCGCCGCCCTATGCTTTGACAAGCTCATTGTGTGCGTGATGATCAACTCCAACAAGCACGGTATGTTTACCCCCGAGGAGCGGGTGGAGTTGCTGCGGCGCTCTACCGCCCGTTTTCCCAATGTGGAAGTGGACTTTGCCGAGGGCCTGCTGGCCGCCTACGCCAAACGGCGGAAGGCCCATGTGGTGGTCAAGGGTCTGCGTGCCGTGTCCGACTTTGAGCAGGAGGTACAGATGGCGGTCATCAACCGCAAGCTGAACCCTGGTCTGGAGACCATGTTCCTGGCCTCCAGTGAGAAATACACTTACTTAAGCTCCACGGTGGTCAAGGAGATGGCCCGGTATGGAGCCAACCTGGAGGAGTTCATTCCCCGGGAAATCGTGGCTGATGTGAATCAGCGCATGAAGGAATTGCAGGAAAGGAAGGGTTGACAGATGGCGAGCGGTGTGGAAGAGCTGCTGGACATGTTGTTTGACATGGTGGACGAGGCCAAAAATGTGCCCCTGTCCAGCGATAAATGTATGATTGAGCGGGACCGTGCGTTGGATCTTATTGACGATATCCGTGCGCAGTTCCCTGTGGAGCTGACCGAGGCCAAGAAGGTCATGGCCACCCGGGCAGACATGCTCTCTTCGGCCAAGCGGGAGGCGGAGGCCATCCGAAAGGCGGCCGAGGATAAGGCCCGGCAGATGGTGTCGGAGGATGTCATCACCCTCCAGGCCAAGCAGCGGGCCAACGAGATGATGCAGCAGGCCGAGGAGCGCAGCCGGGAGCTGAAGCGCTCGGCCAACGAGTACTGCGAAGACGCTCTGCGCCGCACCGAAGAGGCGGTGGCCGAGGCCTACGATGAGATCAAGAAGTCCCGTGCCCGCTTCCGCGCTGCTGCGGGAGCCGCTGCTGCCGCCAGTTCCGGCAGTTCCCGGCCGGTGTATGATGCGGCTGCGGACGTGGATTGAGCCTTTGGATGAAAAGCCCGTGGGGGATAGTCCCTGCGGGCTTTTTTCTTTTGCCAGAAAATAAAAATGCAAGAAAAGAAAATCTTAACTGCATTTTAATACGGGAACACTTGACATTTTTTCATAACTGCTCTAAAATAACTTCAGCTAGGCGAAAAAAGAAAAGGCTCGCCTGGCGGGTGTTTCCGAGCAGGGTCCCCAAATAGATGAATTGATCTTTGAGAAATGACCAATTTCATAGATTTTACCCGCGGAAATAACCGGTGGAGCGCCGTTGGATCGCTCCGGGCCGGATGGTTTTCGCGGTGTTTTCTTTGTTTGGGAAACTTGCAGGATGCGGCGGCGATGGATATTTTCCCTGCATTTCGGGGGAGGCTATGCCGCCGGAAAAGAAGAAAGAAGGAGGTGAACAGCATGACGATGGTGAAGCGGGACTCCAACAGCATTTGGAGCCTGGTACGGGAAGACCGGGATATCGATGATCTGATCTTCGCCGGTGAGACTCTCAACGGCCGGGAGATGTCTCAGCCGTGCAGCGACCGGTGAGAGGCATGGACAATATGGATAATACCGATCTTTAAAAGCCGCGGCGGTTTTCCTTCCCAACTACCGGCGGCTTTTTTATTTGCTCCAAAATGCAGGAAGCCCGGGAACGGCAAACCCAAGAATTTGTCAATTATTTGGACTCAGGGGGTTGCGTTGCGGAGCGAGATATACTAAAATACTAATAAGTGAGTCTTCCGGCGCCCTAGCCGGCGTCACTTGTCAGGTTTGAATGCAAGCAGACCTGCAAATTGCGAGACAAGCAACATGGAGGTTGATTCAGAATGAGAAAGGTCCAGTTTACGGAAACTGTGCTGCGTGACGCGAATCAGTCGCTGATCGCCACCCGGCTTCCCTACAGCAAGTTTGAGCCCATCCTGGAGACTATGGATAAGGCTGGCTTCTACTCCGCCGAGGTCTGGGGCGGCGCCACCTTTGACGTGTGTCTGCGTTACCTGCGGGAAGATCCCTGGGAGCGTCTGCGCAAGATCCGCGCCAAGATGCCCAACACCAAGCTGCAGATGCTGCTGCGCGGCCAGAACATCCTGGGCTATAAGCACTATCCCGACGATGTGGTACGTAAGTTTGTCGAGTACTCCGTGAAGAACGGTATCGATATCATCCGTATTTTCGACGCCCTCAACGACGTGCGCAACCTGGAAGTGGCCATTGATGAGACCGTCAAGCAGGGCGCTCACGCTTCCGGTACCATCTCCTATACCACCAGCCCCGTGCACACCCTGGAGAACTACGTGAAGATGGTCAAGGACCTGAAGAGCATGGGCGTAAAGTCCATCTGCATCAAGGACATGGCCGGCCTGATGGGCCCCAAGGAGGCCTACGACCTGGTTTCCGCCATCAAGGACGCCGTGCCTGAGCTGCCCCTGGTCATCCACACCCACTGCACCACCGGTCTGGCCTACATGACCCAGCTCAAGGCTGTGGAGGCCGGCGCCGACGTGCTGGATACTGCCATTTCTCCCTTCTCCGGCGGCACCTCTCAGCCCGCCACCGAGTCCGTGGCCTACTCCATCCGTCAGATGGGCTATCAGGTTGACCTGAACGACAAGGCCCTGACCGAGATGGCCGACTTCTTCAAGGGCGTCCGGGCCGACTTCCTCAAGAGCGGTACTCTGGATCCCATCTCCATGTCCACTGATACCCAGTGCCTCAACTACCAGATCCCTGGCGGCATGCTGTCCAACCTCATCTCCCAGCTGAAGATGATGAACGCCATCGACAAGCTGGACCAGGTGCTGGAAGAGACTCCCAAGGTTCGCAAGGATATGGGCTATCCTCCTCTGGTCACTCCCACCAGCCAGATGGTTGGTTCCCAGGCTGTGCAGAACGTGCTGGCCGGCGAGCGCTACAAGGTGGTCGGCAAGGAGATCAAGGCTTACTGCCGCGGCGAGTACGGCCGTACTCCCGCTCCCATTGATCCCGCCATCCAGAAGAAGATCCTGGGCGACACCCCCCTGGTGAAGGGCCGCTTCGCCGACAGCCTGGAGCCCGAGTTCGAGAAGACCAAGAAGGAGCTGGGCGCCGCCGCCAAGAGCGACGAGGACGTGCTGAGCTACATCGCCTTCCCCCAGGTGGCCATGGCCTTCTTCAAGGACCGCGAGGCCGGCTTCCCCGCCAAGGAGGAGCCCAAGAAGGCGGCTCCCGCCCCCAAGGCGGCCCCCGCTCCTGCGCCCACTCCCGCCTGGCAGGGTCCTGTGTACTATGCTGAGGTTCCCGCTCCTGCGGTGCCCGGCTACACCAGCCGTCCCATCCCTGCCTTTGCCGCTTCCTATCAGCCTCCTCACCTGAAGATGGGCAGCCAGGGCGATTGCACCGGTACCTTTACCATTACCATCGACGGCAAGCCCTTCCAGGTCTCCGTGGAGCGCGCTGACGCTCCCGCCGCTGCCGCCGCTCCCGTAGCCGCCGCTCCTGTGGCTGCTCCCGCTCCCGCCGCGGCTCCTGCTCCTGCGGCTGCTCCCGCTCCCGCTGCAGCTCCTGCCGCTGCCCCCGCCGCTGTGGCTGCCGGCGAGACTGCCGTCAACAGCCCCATGCCCGGCAACATCTTTAAGGTGGAGTGCAAGCCCGGCCAGGCCGTGAAGGCCGGCGATGTGCTGGTGGTGCTGGAAGCCATGAAGATGGAGATCGAAGTCTCCGCTCCCGTGGACGGCACTGTCAAGTCCGTGTCCGCTGTGGTGGGCACTGCCGTCAACACTGACGACCTGCTGGTCACCCTGGGCTGAGCCTAGTCTGGCAATACATCACGATCTTTTCCGCCCCCTCCAAGTGAGGGGGCGGATTTTTTCTGCCACAATTTGAAACCAAACGTTGGGAATTTGTGTTTATAGGGTAGACGCGTCAAAACAGAGAGGAGGCGGAGAACATCGACGAACAGGAAGTATTAAAGAGGCTGCACCGGGGCGACCCGGCGGGACTGGAGGCTCTGATCGAGCGCTACACCCCTTATGTCGCCGCCATCGCCGCCCGGATGATACCGGGCTGTCCCCAGGAGTGGGAGGAACTGACGGCGGACGTCTTTCTGTGTGCCTGGCGGGAACGAAAGAAGCTGCAGCCGGGAAAGGTAAAGAGCTGGCTGGCAACGGTAGCCCGGAACCGGGCGCTGAATCGGCTGCGGGACCGGCGGGAGCTGCTGCCTCTGGAGGAGGACGTTCTGGTATTGGCCCAGGACAGCCCTCAGCGGGAGCTGGAGACCCGTGAGGCGGCACAGCTGGTGCGGGCAGCCTTGGAGACGTTAGAGCCATCGGACCGGGAGCTGTTTGTCCGCCACTACTACTATGGTCAGACCGTAGAAAAGGCGGCGGAGGAGATGGGAATGAACTGCTCCACCGCCAAGACCCGGCTGCGCCGGGGCCGGGAAAAGCTGAAACGGCAGCTGGAACGGGAGGGATATATCTTTGAAGAAGATTAAGATTTCCGAACTGATGAACGGGTATGTGGACGAGGAATTGCAGCCCAGAGAAGGGCTTGTGGACCGGGAGCGAGTCAAAGAACTGGTGCGCGCCCGGGTGGGCCGGAGACGTGTGCAGAAGCGGCGGGTGCTGTTGGTAGCAGCGGCGCTTACTGTGTGCCTGGGGCTGGTGGGCTGGAGCTGCGCAGAGGTATACGGAGAGCGGATCTTTCAGCTGGTAGGCGGCGGCCAGATCACCATCGGCGACAGCGGAGAAGAGCACTATGTGGAGGCCCATCCTTCAGACGGCTATGATGAGAATGGAAAGCCTTTGGTGGTCTCCTTGGAAGAGGACCGCCTGTGGGTGGTGGCCCGTGGCCAACGGGTGGACGTCACCGATCAGGTGGATGAGAAAACGCCCTATGTGGATACCTGGTGGGACGGGGAGGGGAACCTCTATTATGTGATCGTGGGCGGGACCCCGGAGGACTACGGTTGGTACGAAGGCGTTACTGTCCCGGACGGCTCCGGAGGGGGAAGCGGCATACTGAGCAGCTGTACCGACATTTCGCCGGGGGAGCAGAACAACGTGGAGTGGTTTACTCGGGGCCAGGAGCAGGTCCGGGAGCTGTGGTATACCCGGTGGCAGGAAAATCAGAAATAAATCACGGCCAGGGGCGGCGGGAGAACTTCCCGCTGCCCCGTTTGTCTTATGGGGCAAACTGACCAGGGATCCCGACCCTTAAGAAGAACCTTGCGTCATTTTAAACAAGATTTAAGAGCGCTCTACTTGAAAAGCCCCTGGAAACATGGTACACTGGCTTGGAATAGAACAAGTGATGGACCCGGTTCGGGTCTGACGGTTAACAGGAGGATGCTGTGAAAGGAATCGTATTGGCTGCCGGAAAGGGCACCCGACTCTACCCTATGACCAAGCCGGTGTGCAAGCCGCTGCTGCCTGTGTATGACAAGCCCATGATCTACTATCCCATTGCCATTTTGATGCAGGCGGGAATTTCAGACATTATGGTCATCGTTCCCCCGGATGAGACGGATACCTTCCGGGCTCTGCTGGGAGACGGCGAGCAGTATGGTCTGAAGATCACCTACGCCGAGCAGCCGGTAGCCCGAGGCATTGCCGACGCCCTGCTGATCGGCCGGGAATTTGTGGGGGAGGACCGGGTGTGTCTGGTGCTGGGAGACAATATCTTCTACGCGCCCAACCTGGGCGACACCCTGAAGCAGGCTGCCGCCAATGAGAAGGGAGCTACCGTGTTCGGTTACTGGGTGGAAGACCCCCATCCCTTCGGCGTGGTGGAGTTTGACAAGGACGGCAAGGCCATTTCCATTGAGGAGAAGCCCCGCCATCCCAAGTCCAATTATGTCATTCCCGGTTTGTACTTCTATGATAACCAGGTCATGGAGATCGCCGGGAATCTGAAGCCCTCCGCCCGGGGCGAGCTGGAGATCACCGATGTGAATCTGGAGTACCTTCATCGGGGTCAGCTCCAGGTGGTGCCTCTGGAAAAGGACTTCACCTGGCTGGACGCGGGCACCGCGGACAGTCTGCTGGATGCCGGGCGGACCATCAAGGAGATCCAGGACGAGACGGGCCGGTATGTGGGCTGTCTGGAAGAGCTGGGACTCCAGGAGGGGTGGATCAACCAGGATCACGTCCACGCCATCGGCGACGAGCTGAGCATGACCCTGTACGGGAAATACCTCCAGTGTCTATAAACCATCAAGAGGGCCGCGCGGCCCTCTTTTTAAACGAAAGGGGAAGAACATATGAATGCGATTGGTGCTTATTTCAGTCCTTCGGGAGGAACGAAGCGGGCCTGTGAGCTGGTAGGCGGCCTGTTTGATGCAAAAGAGTATGTGAATCTGGGAGGCCGGACCCGGGCGCAGCGGAACTTCAGCAAGGACGAGCTGCTGGTGCTGGCGGTGCCAGTGTACGCCGGACAGATGCCTGCGGTGCCCGGACTGCTGGACGGCCTGAAGGGGGAGAACACCCCTTGCGTCATTCTGGCCACCTACGGCAACCGCCACTATGACGAGACTCTGGCCCAGGTTAAGCGCATCCTGGGGGAGCAGGGCTTCCGGTGCGCCGGAGCTGCGGCGGTCATCACCCCCCACATTTTTGCCCCTACCTTGGGGGAGGGTCGCCCGGACGAGAAGGACACCACCGTTCTGGAGCAGTTTGTCCAGGGTGTGAAGGAGAAGCTGGCGGAAGAGAACTGGGCGGAAGCCGCCGTGCCCGGCAACCCCAATCCTCCGCCCAAGCCCGCTGTGCCGGTGAAGAAGGACCGGGACTGGGACACCTGCCTGGGCTGCGCCATCTGCGCCAAGGCCTGCCCCACCGAGGCCATGGACCTGAAGACCCTTATGTGGGCGGACGATAAGTGCATCAGCTGCATGTCCTGTGTCTCCGCCTGTCCCACCGGAGCTTTGGGCTTTAACAGCTCTCTGCTGGCCCAGAAGCTCACCGCTAATTTCTCTGCCCGCCGGGAGGTGGAGACCTTCCTGGAGGGTTAATTGTCCATGAAGAAGATCCTTATGCTGGCCACCGGAGGCACCATCGCCTCCAAGGACAGCGGGCAGGGACTGACCCCCGCCATTACTTCCCAGGAAATTTTGAGCTATGTGCCTGCCATCGGCCAGCTGTGCCAGGTGGAGGCCATCCAGCTGATGAACCTGGACAGCACTAACATTACTCCCCGCCACTGGCAGGAGATGGCCCGGGCGGTGGAGGAGTACTATGACCAGTACGACGGCTTTGTGATCACCCACGGTACCGATACCATGGCATACACCGCCGCCGCCCTGTCCTACCTCATCCAGTATTCGGAAAAACCCATCGTCATCACTGGTTCTCAGAAGTCCATCTGTCTGGAGAACACCGACGCCCGGCTCAACCTGTACAACAGCTTCCTCTACGCCGCGGCGGAGGGTTCCCACGGGGTGAGTCTGGTCTTTGACGGCAAGGTAATTCTGGGCACCCGTGCCCGGAAGGAGCGCACCAAGAGTTTTAATGCGTTTTCCAGCGTGGATTATCCCGAGCTAGCTGTCATTCGGGATGGGAAGCTCATCCGCTATCTGGCCGAGTTGGAGTACCGGCCCAGGCCGGTCTTCTATCATGAGATGGAGGAGCGGGTGTTGCTGCTGACCCTGATCCCCGGCATGGGGGCCGATGCGCTGGAGGCCCTGCGGGACCGGTATGAGGCGGTGATTTTGCAGAGCTTCGGCGTGGGCGGTCTGCCCGGCGGCGCGTCGGGGCCTCTGGCCCGGGCCATGGAGTCCTGGCTGGAGGCGGGCAAGACCATCGTCATGATGACCCAGGTGCCCTACGAGGGCAGCGATATGGAGGTCTATCAGGTGGGCTATCAAGTAAAAGAGAAATATCAGCTGATGGAGGCCTATAACATGACCCTGGAGGCGGCCACCGCCAAGCTGATGTGGGCGTTGGGACAGACCCGGGAGAGCGGACAGGTGCGGCAATTGTTTGAACAGCCGGTACAATTTGACCTGATCCGTTGAAATTACCTTAAAAAATAAAAATAAACAGAAACGAGCGGAATCCAGAGAGGGAATCAATGGATTCCGCTCTTGCTTATTTGGGGATTTTGTGGCAGAATAGGGAGCGATGAAGCTCATATGGAAGTGTAAAGGAGGCGCTGCTGTGAAGAGATTGCGGGCTGCTGCGGCTATAATACTGGTGCTGCTGCTCTTGTGTGCTGCCCTGCCCTGCGCCGTCCTGGCTGTGGGGGAAGGGGAGAGCCATGAGACCACAGTGCTCTTTACCCACGACCTCCACTCCCATTTTCTGCCCCAAACGGCTGCCGACGGCGGAGAGTCGGGGGGCTATGCCCGGCTGGCTACCGTGCTCCGGCAGGAGCGCGCCCAGCATCCCGACGCTTTGACGCTGGATGGCGGTGACTTCTCCATTGGTTCCCTGATCCAGACTCTGTACACCTCAAAAGCGCCGGAGCTGCGTACCATGGGAGCCCTAGGCTATGACGCCACCACCGCCGGAAACCACGAGTTTGACCACGAGGGACTGGGTTTTGCCCGGATGCTTACCGCCGCCCGCACCAGCGGGGATACGGTGCCTGCTTTGCTCATGGCAAACTACAAGCTCTCCGATGATAACCCCGACCAGCTGGATATCCAGCGGGCGATGTCGGCCTACGGGGTGAAGGACTATATGCTCCTGGAACGGGGCGGTATCACCTACGGCATTTTCGGTCTGATGGGCACCGACTCCGATGACTGCGCCCCCACCCCCGGTTTTACCCTGGAGAACCCCATTGAGGCTGCCAAGCGGTGTGTGAAGGCTCTGGAGGAGCAGGGCGCCCAGTTTATTATCTGCCTGTCCCACGGCGGCACTAACGTTAAGGAGAGCAAGTCGGAGGATCAGCAGCTGGCCAAAAAGGTGGACGGCATCGACCTCATTATCTCCGGCCACACCCACACTACCCTCACCGAGCCCATCGTAGAAGGGGATACCTATATCGTCTCTGCCGGGCCTTACTGTGAGAACCTGGGCTCCATCACTCTGGAGTGGACTGAGGACGGGGAGAAGACCCTAAAGGATTATCACTTGACACCCATTGATGAGACAGTAGCGGAGGACCAGACCATCGCCACCTTGGTGGAGGGATGGAAAAATCAGGTCAGCTCCAGCTATCTTGCCTCTTATGGCCTGAGCTACGACCAAGTGCTCACCACCAGCGACTACGACCTGCCCAAGCCCCAGAACAAGGACCGGGTGGATAACGCCCTTGGAAACCTGGTGGCCGATGCCTACCACTGGGCCTCCACCACACTGGTGGAAGACGCCCCCGATGTGGAGACGGTGGCGGTGGTGGCCGACGGGGTGCTGCGGGCCTCTCTCTACAAGGGGAATATTACCACCTCCCAGGCCTTTGACGTACTGTCCATGGGCGTGGGAGAGGACGGAAAGTCCGGCTATCCCCTGGTATCCTGTTACCTCACCGGCAAGGAGCTGAAAGCGGTGATGGAGGTGGACGCCTCGGTGTCCCCCATCATGACGGGCACCCAGCTCTACATGTCCGGCGCTCAGTATTCCTTTAATACCCACCGGCTGATTTTCAACCGGGTGACCGGTGCTCAGCTGGAGGAGCCGGCTTACGCCGTCAATTTCGGGTCCCAGAGCCTGTCCAAGCTGGAAAACGACAAGCTCTATCGGGTGGTTTCCGGGATGTACTCCGCCCAGATGCTGGGCACCGTGAAGGACAAATCCTTCGGTATCCTGTCCATCGTCCCCAAGGACGAGAACGGACAGCCCATTACTGACTTCTCCACCCGGATCCTCCGGGATAAAAACGGCAATGAGATCAAAGAGTGGTACGCCCTGGCGGCCTATCTCCAGAACTTTGGCACCGACGGGGTCCCCTCCCACTATGAGGTGGGCAGCTGCAAGACCATCAGCACCAGCTGGAACCCCATCGAGCTGGTGAAGAACCCCAGCCTGTTTTCCATAGGACTGGTGCTGGTTCTTATCCTGCTGGTGGTTTTGGTCGTCTTCCTGGTGCGGACCCTCATTCGCCGGGGCCGGAGAAGACGGGGCGGAGGCTACCGCCGCCGGCGATTCCTGTAAGGGAAGATCCCTTTCCTGATGTTGTTGTCCCTGCGCGGCTGGGCCGCGTATACATATAAGAAACGCAGGGAGGCGCTCTGACGCAAGCCGGAGGACCGAAGTGCGGTTCGAGGAGGAAAAACAGTGAAACAGTATGAGATCGCAAAGAAGAAGGTGCTCACGCCGGAGATCAGCCAGATCTCCGTCTACGCACCGCTGATCGCTGCCAAGGCAAAGGCCGGTCAGTTCATCATCCTCCGTGTGGATGGGGAGGGGGAGCGTATCCCTCTGACCATCTCCAGCGCGGCGGATGACCTGGTCACCGTGATCTACCAGAAGGTAGGCGCCACTACGTTGGCTCTGGATCAACTCAATGAGGGCGATTGCCTGCACGACTTTGTGGGCCCTCTGGGTGAGCCGACCCATGTGGAAGGATACGGTCGCGTGGCGGTCCTGGGCGGCGGCCTGGGTTGTGCCATTGCGCTGCCGGTGGCCAAGGCCCTGCACGAGGCCGGCAATCAGGTAGACCTGATCGGCGGCTTCAAGACCAAGGATATCGTCATCCTGGAGGAGGAGATGGGCAAGGCCTGCACCGACCTGCACATCTGCACTGACGACGGCACCTACGGCTACCACGGTTTTGTCACCGGGAAGCTGGAGGAGCTCATCAACAGCGGCGTGAAGT
This sequence comes from Flintibacter sp., assembly GCF_046973065.1. Taxonomy (NCBI): domain Bacteria; kingdom Bacillati; phylum Bacillota; class Clostridia; order Eubacteriales; genus Flintibacter; species Flintibacter sp. The sequence continues at coordinate 21,519 of NZ_JBKVXZ010000027.1, forward strand.
TTGACCACGTGTTCGCTATCGGTCCTCTGATGATGATGAAGTTTGCCTGCAAGCTCACCGAGAAGTACAACATCCCCACCACCGTCAGCATGAACCCCATCATGATCGACGGCACCGGCATGTGCGGCGGCTGCCGGCTGACTGTGGGCGGCGAGGTGAAGTTTGCCTGCGTGGACGGCCCCGACTTCGACGGCCATCAGGTGGACTTTGACGAGGTTATCGCCCGCAACGCCACCTATCGTGATTTTGAGTCCAAGGCGAAAGAGGCCCACCTCTGCCGTCTGGGAGGAGGTGCCCTCAATGGCTAATATGCAGATGAACAAGACCCCCATGCCCGAGCAGGAGCCCCAGGTACGTAACCACAACTTCCTGGAGGTGGCTCAGGGCTACACCGCCGAGCAGGCCGTCAACGAGGCCAAGCGGTGCATCCACTGCAAGAACCCCGCCTGTGTCTCCGGCTGCCCCGTGGGCATCCCCATCCCTGATTTCCTGGCTAAGGTGGCGGAGGAGGACTTCGCTGCTGCCTATGAGATCCTCTCCAACGCCAACGCGCTGCCCGCCATCTCCGGCCGCGTCTGCCCCCAGGAGAACCAGTGCGAGGGCAAGTGCGTCCGCGGCGTGAAGGGCGAGCCCGTGGCCATCGGCCGCGTGGAGCGCTTTGTGGCCGACTGGGCTGCCGAGCAGGGCATCGCCAATGTGGCTACCGCTCCCAAGAACGGTCACAAGGTGGCCGTCATCGGTTCCGGTCCTGCCGGTCTGACCTGCGCCGGTGAGCTGGCCCGTATGGGTTACTCCGTCACCGTGTTCGAGGCTTTCCACACCGCCGGCGGCGTGCTGACCTACGGCATCCCCGAGTTCCGTCTGCCCAAGGCCATCGTGGCCCGTGAGGTGGACAACCTGGTGAAGATGGGCGTGGACATTGAGCTGAACATGGTCATCGGCAAGATCCTCACCATCCCTGAGATCTTTGAGCGGGGCTATGAGGCGGTGTTCATCGCCTCCGGCGCCGGCCTGCCCATGTTTATGAAGATCCCCGGCGAGGGCCTGGTGGGCGTGTACTCCGCCAACGAGTACCTCACCCGCATCAACCTGATGAAGGCCTACAAGGAGGGCAGCCCCACTCCTATCCTCCACAACCAGAAGGTGGCCGTGGTGGGCGGCGGCAACGTGGCCATGGACGCTGCCCGGTGCGCTAAGCGCCTGGGCGCCGAGGTCCACATCATCTACCGCCGTTCTGAGGCCGAGCTCCCCGCCCGTGCCGAGGAGGTCCATCACGCCAAGGAGGAGGGCATCATCTTCGATCTGCTCACCAACCCCGTGTCCATCGAGGGCGATGAGAAGGGTCATGTCCAGTCTCTGACCTGCATCCGCATGGAGCTGGGCGAGCCTGACGCCTCTGGCCGCCGCCGTCCCGTTCCCGTGGAGGGCAGCGAGTTCAAGGTAGAGGCCGACGCGGTCATCATGGCTCTGGGCACCAGCCCCAACCCCATGAGCACCAAGGGCACCGAGGGCCTGGAGAAGACCCGCAAGGGCTGTGTGGCTGCCGACGAGAGCGGCAAGACCAGCCTGGAGGGTGTGTATGCCGGTGGCGACGCTGCTACCGGCGCGGCCACCGTCATCCTGGCCATGGGCGCTGGCAAGCATGCTGCCAAGTCCATCGACGAGTACATCAAGAGCAAGGGTTAATCCCTTTGAAAAAAGAGGCACAGGCGTTTTGCCTGTGCCTCTTTTGCTATTTTTTCCGGCGGCGGAAAAGAAGTGAGAGATCTGTCTCCATGACCAGCAGGCTGGCAAGCAGCAGCAGTCCGCCGAAATAGGCCTGGGGCGTCAGCACCTCGTGGGCGACAAAGAAGGCCAGAATGGAATTGAATACCGGCTCCAGACAGAAGATGACCCCCACGTGGGAGGCAGTGGTATACTGGAGGGCGACAGCCTGGATGAGAAAGGCCGCTCCGGTGCAGAAAAGGGCAAGGATCAGCACGCTGCCCCACACCGCCGGGCTGCGGGGGAGGGCGGGGGTCTCAAAGATCAGAGACAGGATCAGCATGCCCAGACCGGCAAAGAGCTGCTGGTAAATGCCCAGTTGGAAGGCGTTGATCTCCTGGCCTGCCACGCCCCGCTCGGTGATCAACAGGTAGGCGGCGTTGGAGACGGCGCATAAAATACATAGGATATCACCCAGGGCGGGGCGCAGAGCGCTGGACAGGGTGAGCAGAGCGATGCCTGTCACCGACATGACCAATACCACAAACAGCTTCCGGGACGGGCGGGTGCGGAAGAAGAGGTAGTCCAGAAGGGGGGTAAAGACCACCGTCATGGCGCAGAGAAACCCAGCGTTTGTGAGGCTAGTGTACTTTACCCCGAAGGTGTTAAAGGAGTAGATGCTTAGCAGAGCCGCCCCGGTACACAGGCTCAGCTTCAAGGTGGCGCGGCTGGGCGAGCGCAGCCGCCGGAAAAACAAAAGCCCGGCGGCAGCAAAGGCGATGAGAAAGCGCAGGGCGTTGAGGGTGAACGGCCCCAGTTCTCCCAGCGCCAGGTCGGTGAGCAGATAGGAAATTCCCCAGAAAAAGGTCACCAGGACCAGCATCAGGTCGGCCTTTACCTGCGTGCGCATAAGAAACATCCTCTCCAGAAAGAAATGGTTCAAGGAAATGGGGGAGTATCCGGCCATATTGTACCATATTACAAAAATAAGTGGAAGGGGAAAGAAAAAATACACGTCTATGACAAAAGAAAAGGCCGGGCCGCCTTTACATAGACGGTCCGGCATGGTACACTGACAGGGAAAGCGCGCTGAGAGAGAGGAGAAGGGACATGGAATCAAAGCTTTCCTTTGGCCATCTGGCGGCCCTGTTTACGGTGGTCAACTGGGGGACGACGTTTATTGCTACTAAAGTGCTGTTGGAGGCGTTTACCCCGCTGGAGATCTTGATTTTCCGTTTTGTGCTGGGCTATGTGGCCCTGGCGGTGGCTTGTCCCCGGCGGCTTAAGGTGGGGGACTGGAAGAAGGAGGGGCTGTTTGCCGCGGCGGGACTGACGGGTGTGTGCCTGTACTACCTGCTGGAGAACATTGCACTGACTTTCAGCACCGCCTCCAACGTAGGCGTGATCGTATCTGCCTCGCCTCTGTTTGCCGCCCTGTTCTCCCTGGTTCTGAGCCGGGGAGCGGACCGGCCCAAGTGGAATTTCCTGGGCGGTTTTCTGCTGTCTATGGGCGGCATCTGCCTCATCAGCTTCAACGGCAGCCAGATGTCTCTGGACCTGCGGGGTGACCTGCTGGCGGTGATCGCCGCCATGGTGTGGGCGGTGTACTCCCTGCTCACCAAGAAGATCGGCAGCTTTGGCTGGAATGTGATTCTGACGACCCGGCGCATTTTCTTTTATGGAATTTTATTTATGATCCCGGCCTCTGCCTTCCTGCCCTTCCGATGGGACTTGGGGCGACTGGCCAACGGAAGCTATGCCGCTATGCTCCTCTATCTGGGGCTGGGGGCCTGCGCCATGTGCTTTGTCACCTGGAACTACGCCATCAAGACCTTGGGACCGGTGAAAACCATGGTATATATTTATCTGGTGCCGGTGATCACCGTGATCTGCTCGGTGCTGATCTTGCATGAGACGGTAAACGTCCTGTCCGGGGTGGGCACGGCCCTGACCCTGGCAGGCTTGGTCCTCTCTCAGTGGGACTCCCTGAAGGCCCTGCGGGCCGGGAGTGCCGGGGAGAGCGAAGCGACAAAGGAGGAAGTATAATATGGAAAAGCCCACCGAATACACCCTGACCTGGGAGGTCACCGACGAGATGACCGCCAAGCGCATCGGCAGCGCCGGATCCAAGATCCTGTCTACCCCCAATATGGTGGCCCTGATGGAGGGGGCCGCGCTGGAGCTGGCCAAGGCCTATCTGGACGAAGGAATGACCACCGTGGGGGCGGAGATCCACTGCCGCCATCTGGTGCCCACCCCTGTGGGGATGAAGGTAAGCGCTACCGCCCGACTGCGGAGCATCGAGCGGCGGAAAATGTGGTTTGACCTGGAGGTCTTTGATGAGAAAGGCAAGTGCGGAGAGGGCTCCCACCTGCGTATCATGGTCACTCCGAAAGGAATTCAGAACAAAGCGGGACAATAAAAGCAAACTGGGAGCAGGTAAAACCTGCTCCCAGTTTACTTGAGAGGAGTTGGCGTGATAGCCATAAGACCCATTGAGGGAAAGAAACCACACGAACGCCGGACAGGGATGGATGGAACTGCCCCGCGTTGGAAGGGGTGTGGGGAAACGCACAAAACATCCGGGGTACTCCCGGAGACAAGCTAAGAATACCACATCCCGAAATAAAAATAAAATACATATCATATTGTGCTTACCATATTTTTTTGATATGATAACTCCCAAAGGGGGAGAGACCATGGATCTTCGTACGCTGCGGTATTTTACCGTGGTTGCCCAGGAACGGAATATCACCCGGGCGGCGGAAAAACTGAATATGAGTCAGCCGCCTCTCAGCCACCAGATCCGCTGTCTGGAGGAGGAACTGGGTGTACAGTTGTTTGTGCGGGGCAAGCGCCGCCTGGAACTCACCGATGACGGCGCCCTGCTGCTGCGCCGGGCCAAGCAGATTCTGGAGTTGACGGAAAAGACTGCTCAGGAGCTGCGGGAGCGGAGAAACCAGGTGTCAGGTACGTTGTATCTGGGAATGGTGGAGGGGCAGGCCCCCTATCTGGCCGCCGGTTGGATTGCCGGCTTTCGGAAACGCTGCCCTCTGGTACACTATAACCTGTGGAACGGCAGCAGCGACGATGTGCTGGACCGTCTGCGCCAGGGCCTGGCCGATCTGGCCATTGTGGCTGCCCCCTACGACACGGAGCGTCTGGAGGGCTTTCAGGTGGGAGAGGAGCCGTGGGCCGCGATTCTGCCCTTGGAGAGCGCCCTGGCCCAGGAGCCAGGGGACACCATCCCCCTGGAGCGTCTGGTAGGACAGCCTCTGATTGTTCCCTCCCGAGGGTCCCGGGTGCAGGCTATCCGCCGGTGGTTTCAGGAGATTGGTGCGGAACCCGATCTTCTGTGTACCATGTCCAACTATGTGGACGCGGTGGCGCTGACGGAGCAGGGAGTGGGCATCAGCATCTTTCCCCAGACCGCCCAGACCCCCAGCGCCCTGGTGCGGGTGAAGGTGATCACCCAGCCCGCCCGGCGGGTGGAATATGTGCTGGTGTGGAACCGGGAGGGACCCTCCTCCCGCCTGGTGCGGGAATTTATCGCCTGGGTGCGGGAGCAGACCGGGAGCCGCCTGCCTGGAGACCAGGCGGAATATGACGAGGTCGTCCTATGATGACACGGAAGGAGAGAGGAGCATGCTGACCTATTCCCTGGAGGAGCGGGGAGATCTGCCTCTGTACGACTATCTCAGCCGCCGCATCAAGGAGGATATCTGGGCGGGGGTGCTCAAGCCGGGGGAGAAGCTGCCCTCCAAGCGGGCTCTGGCCCGGAACCTGGAGGTGTCGGTAGTTACAGTAGAAAACGCCTATGCCCAGCTGGTGGCGGAGGGCTACCTGTACACCCGAGAGAAGAGCGGCTACTTCGTCAGTGCTCTGGAGACAGGGGCACGTCCGCCCCCTGCCCGGACCATGCCCTTGCCGGAGGAGCCGGAGGGGGAGTGGCTGCTGGATCTGCGCAGCGGCGGTTCGGGTACCGAAGGGTTTCCCTTTGCGGTATGGGCACGTCTTCTCCGCCGGGTCATCTCGGATGAGGGGGAGCGGCTGCTGAAAGTATCCCCCCACAGCGGAGTGCCCGAGCTGCGCCAGGCCATTGTGGGCTATCTGCGTCAGTTCCGGGGCATTGACGTGTCCCCGGAGCAGGTGGTGGTAGGAGCTGGTACTGAGTATCTCTACAACCTGATTGTGCAGCTCCTGGGACGGGACAAGGTCTTTGGCCTGGAGCAGCCCGGCTATCCCAAGGCGGGCAAGGTATATGCCCTCAATGGAGCCAAGTGTGTCCCTCTGGCCATGGACGAGCAGGGGGTGCGGGTGGAGAGCGTGGAGGACAGCGGAGCCCAGGTGATCCATCTGTCCCCCTCCCACCAGTTCCCCAGCGGAGTGGTCACCCCCATTGCCCGGCGGCAGAGCCTGCTGCGCTGGGCACAAAAGGGGGAGGGACGGTACATCATCGAGGACGATTACGACAGTGAGTTCCGCTTTACAGGCCGTCCGATCCCTACTCTTCAGAGTATCGACCGGAGCGGGCGGGTCATCTATATGAACACCTTTTCCCGCACCCTGGCTCCCTCGCTGCGTATCAGTTACATGGTGCTTCCCCCAGCCCTGCTGGAGGACTACCACCGCAGACTGGGCTTCTATTCCTGTACCGTTCCTGCCATGGAGCAGTACACCTTAGCCCGTTTTCTCTCCGGCGGCGGGTTTGAGACCCACGTCAACCGGATGCGGGTCTTTTACCGGGGGCGGCGGGACCGGGTGCTCTCTGCCCTGGAAGAAAGTCCCTTGAAGGGCCGCTATGCGGTGCGGGGAGAGGATGCGGGGCTTCACTTCCTGGTGGGGCTGGATACCCGGCGCAGCGACCGGGAGCTGGCCCGGCTGGCTCAGGAGGCGGGCATCCGCCTGTCCTTCCTTACCGATTACGGAGGAGGAGAGGAGCACTGGCTTGTGGTCAACTACCCCGGCGCCGATCTGGAGCGGTTGCCCCAGGCGCTGGAACGTCTGGCAGTTTTGTTGTAAAAAACGGTCCCCGGCCAATGAAGCCGGGGACCGTTTCATCGTTTCAATATGCATGAATGAGGAGGCATACGGAATTAAGAAGAAGTTAAGAAAAAAGAGGACTATTTCATGCTATGATGGTAATATCCCGGAATATCATTGAGGACGCAGAGAGAGAAGGTCCGCCATGAACGATTTCATTCAGTATATTCTCTACTTACTTCAGCGAGGGATCTGCTTTGTTGTACCGGCAGTTTTACTTTGTGTGCTGGTTTTAGCGGCTGGATGGGGGATTTCGAGGGAAAAGGGATGCCGCTTTCCGTGGCGGCGGGCGATTGCCCTGTTGCTGCTGATCAGCTGGCTTGGACTGACCTTGTTTGTTACGTTGTTTCGAGGTGAGCCTGGGGCTCGGCAGTGGAATTTTCATTTTTTTCTGGCATGGAGAGAGGCCTGGAACCAGTTTGCCCTGCGCGCGTGGCTCAATGTGCTGCTGAATATCGCGCTGTTTGTTCCGTTGGGCACTTTGCTTCCGCTGCTGGCCCGGGTGTTTCGAAAATGGTATGCCGTCCTGCTGGCGGGATTTGGATCCTCCCTTGCCATTGAGTTGGTGCAGCTGGCTACCGCAAGGGGAATGTTTGATGTAGACGATTTGTTTACCAATACCCTGGGGACAATGGTGGGATGGAGCATTGTCATGCTGATTTTGAGCGTGCTGGAGCGGAAAAATGGATGGAAAGTCCAAACCCTTGCCTATCTATCCATACCAATGGCTTTGATTCTGGTGCTTGCGGGGATTTTTGTGGGCTATGCAGTAAAACCGTATGGTAATTTGCAGGATGCGCCTGTGGTTACGGCAAACCTGAAGAATGTGCGATGGGAATTGGAATTTACCCCGCAGGAGGAGCCAGTCACAGCCTGGGTATATAAGGTGGGACGGTTGGACCAGGCGGCATGTGAGCAATTTGGGACTCAGTTTGCTCAAAAAGCAGGATTTTCCGTCGAAGATATCTATTACTATGATGATACCATTTGGTTTGGCAACCACTCCAGCGGAGACTTCCTTTTTGTGAATCGATTGGACGGCACCTGGGAGTATAATCTTGGCAGGAAGACCACCCCAGTATTTGATGTACACCCTGAAGAAATCCGGTCAGAGGATGTATTGGACGCTCTGTATCAGTTGAGGATAGAAGTTCCCGAGAATATACAATTTACCATCCAATCTCCAGACAAAAATGAGTTTTTTACAGCGAGTGCAGAAGTGGAATTGGTTCCCGGAGCAGAAAAGCAATGGTACGGTACATTGCAGTGTGATCTGCACTACCAAGACGGAAAAACAGAGCTGGACCAAATCGATTACCGTATTGTCACGCTTTTGCCGTGCAGGGAGGAATCCATTTTAAGGCCTGCGCAAGCCGTACAGGAGCTGTACGACGGCCATAGCTTCTACGGGGAAATACTGGAGTATTACCAGGTACCTCAAGTCACGGTCCTTTCCTGCGTGTTGGAGTGGAAAGCGGATACAAAGGGCTTTTATCAGCCGGTCTATCGTCTGGAATTGCAGCTTCAAGATCAAGAAAGGATGACAGATTATGTCTCTGCACTGAAATGACATAGCTCTGTTGAAAAGCGCTCTATGATTTGAAACAAAAACAGCCGCAAGCAAGCTGCTTGCGGCTGTTTTTACGCTTCTTGTTCCGAAGATGAATCAGATTCTTCCTGGGAATGGCGTACCAGCAGAGCCATGATCTCGTGGTAGATGGCCTCGGGGGACTGCTGGAACTTACTGGTGAGCGTTTGCCCCTGGGCTAGAGAGGGGGAGATGAGCTTGAGCTCCATGAGAGGACCAGCCTCGTCGGCCAGATAGAGCCGGACGGTACAGGTCCCGTCCTCGTTGGGCTGCAGACCGGTCTGCACCTGGGCCTGGCGCATGAGGGCGTCGTTGAGCTTGACCAGATTTTCATCGCACCGCAGACGCACGGAGTAGGGCAAGCTGCTCTGGCAGATCTCGATGTTGCGCCTACCCTTTTCGGTGATGGAGTAGAGCTCTCCGTTCAGAGAGAGATGCTCCGTCTCTGTGAGGTGATTGACTGCCTCTGTGAGGGAGAAGTAGTCTACCCCCGCATCGCACAGGGCCAGATCCAGCAGCTGCAAAAAGGTGATGGGAGCCACGGCGCGGTCCATAATGTACAGCACCAATAGCTTCAAATCCATTTCATTTTGAATAAATCCGGTCCGGGACATGGGGTCCTCCTCCTTCCAAAGGCTCATACAAAAGTATTATACCCAAAAACGCAGCCAAGGACAAGGGCTCTTTTCCGGTGGTTTGGGCCGCACCAAAAAATTTTCCGGTCATAGTATGAGGTGTACCCGGCGCGGCCTGCCAGGGCCTTGCCGGGGCCATCCAGAGCTTAGGAGGGATTCCATATGCCTGAAAAGGTCGTGCCCGGTCCCGTGAGCGACGAGCGCCGCATTCGGGAGGCCGTGTGCATACACACGAAGAAAATTTTTGATTCCTGCAAAGATAAGGATTGTATCGAGGACCTGCGGGTCTACCCCACCCGGGGCTGCCAGGAGGTCATCGACCGGGCAGTGTCGGTAAAGGCTGGCTGCGCCGAGCTGCTGTACGCGTACATCGATGTGGAGCCGGTCACCTTCAACCGGGGATTCTACACCGTGGATGTGCGGTACTTCTACCGCATTACCGCCGATGCCTTTGTGGGAGCCGCCCGGCCGGTGGAGATCACCGGTCTGGCCGTGTTTGACAAGCGGGTGATTCTCTTTGGCAGCGAAGGAAGCGCCAAGGTGTTTACCTCCACCGGGAAGAACTGCGGCAGCGATATCCAGGGCCTGCCCGCCACCACTGCTCCCACCGCTGTGGTGGAGTCGGTGGACCCCATCATCCTGGGAATGAAGCTGGTGGAGGTATGCCAGTGCCATCATCACGACAACTGCTGCGAGATTCCCCCTGCTGTGTGCGCCTGCTTCCCCGAGGAGCTGGTCACCGGCGGCGATGTGCACCGCCTGTTTGTCACCCTGGGTCAGTTCTCCATCATCCGTTTGGAGCGGGATACCCAGCTGCTCATGCCCGCTTACGACTACTGCATGCCCGAGAAGGACTGTGACTGCGGCTGCGACTGCCGTCAGGAGGACCCCTGCGAGCTGTTCCGGAAGGTCCAGTTCCCGGTGGGCGAGTTCTTCCCGCCCAACCACTGTCCGGCTCCCAAATCGGTGGAGTATCAGGACGTACGGGGCTGCTGCTGAACTTGTGCCCCATGCAAAGACACGACTTCGGTCGTGTCTTTTTTTATGCCTGAATTAAAGAAAGAAGCTATACAAAATATTATACACGGTTTCTGTGCAGAAGGAATGGAGGAGGGAGATACACAAAAAATTTGCGTACAAGGAGCACGGAAAGATACACCAAAGCTGCTCTGCCCACCCAGGTTGAACCTATGTGCAGAAAGGAGCAAATACGATGAGTCTTTATGGCACCAAACTTCAAATCGGCGGTATAACCTGCGGCATCGTCATGCGGGGGAGCGGCAACGGCAAGTACCTGGCAGTGTTCGAGCGGGAGTTTGCCTCCCTGGAGGACATCGAGGCCATCTCCTGGGACAAGCCTGAGATCCAGGGGGAGTGTATCCTGCCTGTGGGCTATGGCTTTGAGGTAGCGGACATTCGATACAGCGCAGCGACCCGCAGCTACACGGTGGAGCTCCAGGTGGCCCAGCAGTACCTGGGAGACGTGGCAGGCTACGAGGCCCAGGTGAGCGAGCTGGAGAGCGCTGTGGCTGAGAAGGAGGCCACCATTTCCCAGCAGGCCCAGGAGTTGGAGAGCAAAGAGGCCACTATCCAGAGCCAGCAGGAGACCATCCAGGCGCTGGAGGCAGCGTATGAGGAAGGAGTGGAAAGCAATGGCTGATATCGTGACCATGGCCCAGGAGGAACTGAAAGCGAGAGGCGCGGCTGAGGCGGCCGCCCTGGCGGCCAAGGCGGTGGAGGGGAGCGCCGATGGTACGGAACTGATCGACCATGAGGAGATGGTCCCCACCTGGCGGCAGCGGGACTATTCTTCCGTCTCTGTGGGGACTCCCTACAAATGGCAGGGACAGGTGTACAAACTGTGGCAGCAGCACGACGCCACAGAGCAGCCTGACTGGTCCCCTGACCAGGCGGTGAGTATGTGGGATGTATGCCACACCACCGATCCCGTCAAGGCCAAACCTTACACCGCACCTCAGGGGTCCCGGGGGATGTGGCAGGAGGGGGAGTGCTGCGTGGAGCAGGAGCATGTATGGCGCTGCAAAAAGGACAGCACCGTCTATCCTCCCTCTCAGCTGCCTGACTCCTGGGAGGATCTGGGGAGCACGGAGGACGTGCAGGAGGTGGCCCTCTAATGGACCTGACCAGCCTTGCGGTAGCGGGTATGTCTCTGGTGGGCACATTGGCAGGCACCTTTGGGGGTATTCTGGTGTCCAACCGGCTAACCAACTACCGCATTGAGCAGCTGGAAAAGAAGGTGGCCGAGCACAACAATGTAGTGGAGCGCACCTACAAGCTGGAAGGCCAGATGACCGAGGTGCAGCACGACATCCGGGACCTCAAGGGAGTGAAAGGATGAGGGATGTGCTGAGAGATCGGTTCAAAACGTGGCGTAAATACAAAAAGCGGCCGGACAGGCCGGTGGGAGAGGAGGAGTGAAATGTCTGAACTGATGGATTATCTGCCTGTACTGCTCACGGCGGTACTGGGTTTGACTTTGATGACCAATGTCATCGTGCAGGTGCTCAAGGGCCTGCTGTATGATCGTATTCCCACAAATTTGCTGGCGTTTCTCACTGCAGCAGTGGTTACGGCGAGCACCGGCTTTGCCCTGTGGTCCTACTATGGGTTTTCCATTACGGGGTGGATGATCGCTGGTTTAATTGGCCTGTGCTTCCTGGTGGCCTTTGCAGCCATGTACGGCTATGACAAATTGGTGCAGATGGTGGAGCAGGCTGGGTGGCTGAAAAGCGGGGAGAAGAGGGCGTGAAGTGGTATCAACAGATCTTGACCCGGAATGACTGCTACCGGGCCGGACAGACTATCGTTCCGGTTGGAGTAATGGTACACTCCACCGGAGCGAACAATCCCCGCCTGAGCCGGTATGTTCCCGGCAGTGAGGAGATCGGTTGGAACACCGGCGGCAATCACTGGGATAGGTCGGGCACTGGGGCCTGCGTCCATGCCTTTCTCGGAAAAATGGCTGACGGCAGTGTAGGGGTGGTGCAAACCCTGCCTTGGAACATGCGGGGCTGGCACTGCGGCAGGGGTAGCCGGGGCAGCGCTAATGACACACATATCTCCTTTGAACTCTGCGAAGACGGTCTGGAGGACGCCGACTACTTTGGCAAGGTGTATCAGACGGCAGTGGAGCTGACGGCAGACCTGTGCAGACAGTACGGTCTGGACCCAGCAGCAGATGGAGTGGTGATCTGCCACAGCGAGGGGTACGCGCGGGGAGTGGCCAGCAATCACGCCGATGTGATGCACTGGTTTCCTAAGTTCGGCAAGAATATGGATACCTTCCGGGCCGATGTGGTCCAGGCGATGAAGGGAGAGAATGAGATGACAGAGGAGCAGGTGCGGGCCATTGTCCGGGAGGAACTGGCCGCCCAGGAGGCAAGACGGGCGGCGGAGCCGGCAGACGACTGGGCCAAGCCCTACATCGAAACGGCGATCCAGGCCGGTATCTTAGACGGTGTAGAGGATGGACAGGGCGGGATTACCATTGCCAGACCCAAGTCAAATCCAACCCGGGAGGAGATGGCCACCATGGGGGTGGCACTGCTGAGAAGTAACCGGAGCTGAAATCCGTTTTATACAACGGAAAAAAGAGAAGAAGGGCGCCCGCTTTGCTGCGGGCGCCCTTCTTGTGCATATGGGAATCGGGCTGGATTAGAAGATGGGGTTACAACCAGCATATCCCAGTGTGCGAGAAGACTTTTTTGTTGCTTTTGCTACACGCAGGATTAGGTAGGTGCCAAAGATCACAGTGTAGGCAATGATATCTGGGATTTTTTTCTCCCAATTGGGGATGAACAGTACCATAACATGAATATACGTCAGAGCAAAGAACAGGTAGGCCAGCCGCTGCAATCTTTTCCAACTGCCGGCAGACATTTTGCGGCGAACAGATGGAAAAGAAGTCATCATCAAGGGAAGCATGATGCAGATCATTAGAATTGAGAGAACAGCGGCGAGCAGAGTTTGAGGCTTCATCGCCCAGGGATTTGTAAACAGATTGACAAAATGCTTTTTCCCATAGATGATGTTGTGTCCCAGGGTCAGGATGCAGGCAAGGATGGATAGCTGGCCACGGATACCCATCAGTTTTCTGACAAAGAGATGCTTGCTGTCCAATGCACCAAGGTACATGACGATAATAAACAGCACAGTTGAGAAGGCGCCGCGTTTAAAGGGGTTTACGATGTAGGCAGTAAACCATTGAGGCGCTATATCGTGGATGCCGAATTGATAATAGATTACCTCAGACAGTACGAGGAAAAAGGCAATCCCATAAAATATACCAGGATGCCGTCGGATCGCGGTATGACAGGAAAAAGCAAAGATGAGTGCCAATACCAAGGAGACCAGAATATAGAGATACATACCATTCCTCCAGTGAAAAATTAGTTAGCATTAGCTAACCTGCGGAGAGTATATATCATATGCAATTATAAGTCAACTATTTTGTTGCATAATTCAGAAAAATAATGACATACGGGAACAAAATGGGATGATTTGTTTAAAGTGCAAGAGAATGTATGATATAAAAAATGGCCGCTTTTGCGGCCATTTTTTATATTGGGAAAGGAGCAGTCAGGATAACATGGCAGCGATCTCAGGCAGGTGATCCTCCAGGTCCTGAGGACCCCGGTAGCTCAGAGACACAGTCCGTCCGTTTCCGGCAGCCACAGCGTACTGATAGACACTGTTGGGGTTATAAGCAGTGGCCAGATAGTCCGTCCCCTCCACCTGATGTTCCGTCACCGTCCACGGACCAAGAGACGCCTCGTCTACCTGCCGGGTGTTTTCCTCGTGGGTGGTCAGGTAGTTCATCAGGTCCCTAGCCAGAGGCCGGTCCAGGGCTGGGAAGAGGGGACGGTACCAGTGGAGCGTCATATGCACCGAGATCTGGTCTTTGACGATGCTGCCACTCTGTCGTACCTCCCACCGGGTGGGGCACAGGAGGGTCATATCCCATTGACAGGAATTGAGAATGGTAACACCGTCGACTTCCAAAAGATCGGGGCGGTAGGATTTTCCCTCCCACTGGGTAAGAAGGACCGGCTCAAAGTCTCCGGGACGGCCTTCCGTCCCCAGGGACCAGCGGGTTTGCGGGTGTGGAAGCAGCCAATAGGCCAGAAGAGCGCACAAAATCAGAGGCGTGGCAACCAAAGCGAGCCCATTGACTGCCCTGCGGCAGCGGGAGGCGGAGGGGATGGGGGTCAGAGGAATGCCTGCCTCCAGATGGGTGATCATGCGGTGTACCCGCCGCCAATCCAACAGGGCAGGAATCATCTTTATCAGTTGGATGAGGCCAAGGAAAAGACCGATGTTGGCAAGCGTGCCCTGGGCCAGAGCAACAAGAGGAGAACCATAATTCAGAATTCCCAAAAGAAAGAAGAAAAGGAAAAGTACCAGCATCCAAGCCAAAAAGGAGCACCCGCGCTTGATTTGGCTCTCCAGCTGTCTTAGAAGTTGGGCGTGGGTCTGGGGGGCGGTGTGAGGTTCCGGAGCGTAGGGGTCTCGGGTACAGAAAAGAAACAGAGGCCCACTGCGGCACACATAGTCCCACCCCATCTCGCGGTAGAGAGTGAGCAGACCGGGGACGGGGTCAGGATCCCGGTCGGTATTGCAGTAGTCCAGACGGTAGCGGACCGTGTGTGGGGTATCGCGGGTAAAGGTGCAGATCTGAGCGCCATATTGCTTGAGATATAGTCCCTTGGCGGCCTGCTCCTCCAGCCAGCTCTCCAGGCCGGGAATGTCGTAGGAATGTACAGCAGTCAGCTTGCGGATGTATTTCATAAGAATTCCTCCGTTTCGCAGAGAGTCAATCCTCCGCCAGACGCTGGACCAGCAGCTCCAGAGCGGCCTTGCTGTCCACCGCGCCGGAGCAGTGGAGCACAAACACCCGATCGTCTGCCCAGCCGATGTAGAACGTATGTGGGGCGGTTTGGTTGGAAACCTGGGAAATAAAGCGGGTCAGGCCGTCCAGACCAGGATAGGACAGGGCTTCCTCCTGGAACTCGCCATAGGCGTTTGGAAGACTGGGGTGGAGGTAGGGCGCGTTTTTCTCCCAGTTGAGACGATAGAGCTCCAGAGAGCGGTGTTGGGAAGCCACCCGGCCCCGGTATATCCCCTGCGCCAGAGTGGGGGAGAGGGTCTGCACCGACTCCTGGTAGAGCCGGGTCTCCTGCTGGACGGCATCTCCCACCCGCACCATACCGCCCTGGGCCACGTCGTACTGCTCGGGGGCCAGCCACGAGCGGTCGAAGGTGTCGGAGGAGAGAACCCCCTGGTGAACATAGTCTTGGAACGTGGCCCCGGCAGGGAGGACCTCCTCCAGGGTAACGTGAGGGAAGGCCCATTCCTCCGGTCCAGAGAGGGTTTTCGTGCGCATGGTACCCGACAGACCCAAACAGCCCAGATAAAGAACCAGAGCGCCTAAAAGAGACCAGTCCACCAAGTTGTGGAGAGGCTCCGGGTAGCGGCGTGGGCGGGGAATGGGCTGCTCGCCCCGGCGCAGGCGGGCCCGAATCCGACGCACGCCCCGCAGGGTGTTGATCCCATGAAACAGAGCGTTGAGGATTAGAATCAACAGGATAGCATAGAGGGGGATCAGCACGTCTGAGTGGAGAATCAGTTCCATGACCACGGCCTCCCGCTCATGTAGCAGCCGGGGCCACTCGTCCTGAAACAGCACCGCAGCCCACACCAGCCAGAACAACAGACGCAGACAGGCTATCCGCACCTGCTTTTTCATGGCCCAGGACAGGCTCTCCAGATCGGTGTAGAGGTCCGGAGCCTGGGGATCATCGCAGCGGTAAATGGCGTAATAATTCTGGATTTTGTCCACATAGTGCCACCCCAGTTCCTGGTAGCCGGCCTCCTGTTCCCGCAGTTTTGCGATGCCGAAATGTTCCTGGATGGGGTCCAGACAGTAGCGGGCGTGGACAGCCGACGAGTCCTTCCGGAAGATCACCCTGCCGATGAACCAGAACCCCGGCCACTTTTCCAGAGCATAGCCCGCCTGGGCCTGCTCGTTGAGCCAGTCCTGAAGTCCGGCAAAATCCCACAGGGGACAGGGAAGCCATTTTTTGATCTGATGTGTCTTACGCGCCATGGGTAACCCTCCTTTCAGGTTCCACTGCCGTTGGACCGGAGTTCCAATCACAGGCCCTCTTCCTCCTCCGCATCCCTCAGGCAGGCCCGCAGCCGCTCCAGCTCCTCCGCATAGGCCTCCCGGCCCTTGGCGGTGAGGCGGTAGGTGCGTTTGCGGCCCTCCACTTCGATCTCTTCAATCAGTGTTTCATCCTGAAATTTATTCAGCAGGGTGTACAAGGTTCCCGGTCCCAGCTTTACTCGTCCCCGGGTCTTTTTTTCCACAAAGGCGGCCACGTCGATGCCGCACATCTCCCCGTGGAGAAAGGCCATAAGCACGTAAAACATAGGCTCGGTGAGCGGGCCGCGGCTCTTGCCTCCCATGGCGTCACCTCCTAATATCGCGTTTCGATATCGTCTAATGATATTATAATATCGCCCCTCGATATTGTCAACGGGCGGCGAAAATTCTCCCCTGGGCGACACCGGGTTGTGACGGCTTTCGTTGGGGAGAGACACTATAATGGACGGTGTTGACAAGCAGGGGGAGGAGGAAGAGACCATGACCGTGATCTATGTAGACACCCTGTTTCTGCTCAACGCCCTGGTGGACTACCTGCTGCTGCTGTGTGCCGCCCGGCTGGCAGGGGAACCCTTGAAGCGTCTGCGCTTTGCCCTGGGAGCAGTGCTGGGGGGAGGCTATGCGGTGGCCATCTTCCTGCCGGGGCTGGGGTTTCTGGAGCGGCCGGCCTGCCGGTTGGCGGCGGCGGTGCTGATGGTGCTGGCCGCCTTTTGGGGCAGCCGGCGGCTGGGGCGGCAGGTGCTGATTTTTTTTGCCCTGTCCTGCGCCTTTGCCGGAGGGGTGTTGGCCATCTCCATGCTGGGCGGCCAGGGGCTGAGCCTGAACCGGGGAGTTATCTACTCGGGGATGGATCTGAAGATCGTGCTGCTGTCGGCAGCAGGGTGCTACGCGGTGCTGTCGCTGCTGCTCCAAAAGGCTGTAAGGCATACTAGCTTTACGGGAGAATTGAAGGCGGTGCGCCTGGAGCTGGAGGATCGGACGGTAGAGCTCACTGCCCTGACCGACACAGGCAATACCCTCACGGACCCGGTGACCGGCCAAGGGGTGATGGTGGCCGAGGGAGAGCGGCTGCTGCCTCTGTTTGCTGTCTCACAGCGCCCCAGTGTCCAGGAGCTGCGGGACCCGGCTGGAGCGCTGGAGCGGTTGACCGGAGCGGGAGGCCACTTCCGCCTGCTGCCCTACCGCGCCGTGGGGGTGGACCGGGGGCTGCTGCTTGCGGTGCGGGTGGACCGGGCCGTGGTGGACGGAGAGGACCGGGGGGCCATGGTGGTGGCCTTATCTCCCACCCCTGTGTCCGACGGAGGCGGCTATGGTGCCCTGCTGGGGGAATGCTGAAAGGATGGATGGATATGAAAAACGGATGGAAAGCGCGGGTTCTGGCCCTGCTGGAACGGTTGGGGCTTTGGTCGCCGGGAAAAGTGATGTACATCGGGGGCAGCGACACGCTCCCCACCCCGCTGAGCCGGGAGGAGGAGGGGGAGCTGATGGAGCTCCTGCAGCAGGGAGACCAGCGGGCGCGGCAGACTCTCATTGAGCACAACCTGCGCCTGGTGGTCTACATCGCCCGGCGGTTTGAAAATACGGGCATCAACATTGAGGACCTCATCTCCATCGGGACCATTGGCCTCATTAAGGCGGTGGGCACCTACCAGCCTGCCCGGAGTATCAAACTGGCCACCTATGCCTCCCGGTGTATCGAAAATGAGATCCTCATGTATCTGCGCAAGACCTCCAGCCAGAAGACGGAGCTCTCCTTTGATGAGCCGCTGAACACCGACTGGGACGGCAATGAGCTGCTGCTCAGCGATATCCTGGGCACCGACGGAGACCTGGTCATGCGGCCCATCGAGGCCGATGTGGACCGCCAGCTTCTACGTCAGGCCCTGGAGAAGTTGGATGAGCGGGAGCGGACCATCATCACGTTGCGCTTTGGCCTGGGAGGAGGGGATGAGCAGACGCAGAAGGAGGTGGCCGACCGGATGGGTATCTCTCAGTCCTACATCTCCCGGCTGGAGAAGCGGATCATCCAGCGGCTGAAGAAGGAGATGCTGCGCCTGATGTAAGGGGTGGCGCAGGAATTTCCAGAGTGGGACGGGGAAAATGGTTTGACAGAAAAAGAGGGATGGGGTAAACTGTAAACGATATTTTCGAGTATTGGAGCGGGACTATGAAACGCAACACCAGAGTTTCCACCGCGGTGATCCGGCGTCTGCCCCGGTATTACCGCCAGCTCTCCGAGCTGCAGCGCAAGGGTGTGATCCGGATCTCGTCCAGCGCATTGGGAAAGTCCATGGGGCTGACCGCCTCCCAGATTCGCCAGGATCTGTTCTGTTTCGGCGGCTTTGGTCAGCAGGGCTATGGCTATAAGGTGGACAGCCTGAAGGAACAGATCGGGGAGATCCTGGGTATCAACCGGGGTCATACCATTGTAGTATTGGGAGCGGGCAACCTGGGCCGCGCCCTAATTGAAAACTTTAAATTCTCCAACAACGGCTTTCAGCTGCTGGCCGCCTTCGATGTGCAGGAGCGGACGGTAGGCACACAGATCGCCGGGGTGCCCGTCTACCACGCGGACACTCTGGAGGAGTTTTTGCAGAAGAACCCGGTGAGCGTGGGCCTGCTTACGGTGCCCAAGTCCGCTGCCCAAGTGATGGGGGAGCGGCTGGTGGCGGCGGGAGTCCACGGCATCTGGAACTTCACCAACTGCGAGATCGCCTTCCCCGGCGAGGACGTGGTGGTGGAGAGCGTACATTTTTCCGACAGCCTGCTTGCCCTGAGCTATATGATCTCTCAGCGGGAGGACGGTCAGGAGCAGGAGGATGGAAAGGACGAGACATGAAGTACAAAAAGATCCTTGTCGTGGCGGGTGCTCTGGCCCTGACTGCGGCGCTGGCCGGGGGCGCCCTGGCTCTGAGCGGGGGAGATAGTCTGGTCTCTCTCAGCTATTTAAAAAATACCTTCCTTCCCTCCGCCCAGACCCAGCTGGAGCAGACTGCCACCCAGCCCCTTCTGGAGGCCTACGACGAGGCGGTGGCCAAGCTCCAGGGCGGCGAAGGGGGCAGTGGCCTGTACAGCGACAATCTGAGCAGCCGCACCTTCACCCAGGGAGACGTGATCGGGCTGTCCACCGGCTCGGGATTCCTCTCTATCTCCGGTTCTGCCCAGGTGAGCCACAACGGCGTTGTGGTGGACGTCACGGATGGCCGTGAGGTGGCCTCCGGCGCCCGTCTGACGGCGGGACACCGCTACCTGGTGGGGGAGAACACCACCGCCCAGGTGACGGTGACCTCGGGGATCATGTATCTTGGACTCCAGGGGAGTTATACCTTTACCGACAGCACATCCAGTCATCTGCCCTTTGTGGACGTGGCTTCCTGGGACTGGTACCAGGCGTCGGTGAAATTTGTCTATGAAAACGGACTGTTCTCCGGCATGAGTGAGGACACCTTTGGACCGGGCGTCACCATGGACCGGGCTATGCTGGTCACCGTGCTCTACCGCCTGGCGGGCTCCCCCCAGGATCAGATGAACAGCGCCACGGCCGCCTTTGATGACGTGCCTGTGGGCAGCTGGTATGAACCCTTTGTCCGCTGGGGCGCCTCTCAGGGCGTGACCGCCGGCATGGGCGACGGGCTGTTTGCTCCGGAGCAGAGCGTTACCCGCCAGCAGGTGCTGGTGATGCTGCGGGGCTTTGCGTCCTCCCAGCTGGGCATGGAGCTCACCGGTCAGACCGACCTCACCCAGTACGCTGACTATAACCAGGTGGCCGACTGGGCCAAGGAGGCAGTGTCTTGGGCGGTAGCCAACGGCCTTATCACCCCCTCGGCGGAGAATACCCTCCGTCCCGCTGACACGGCCAGCCGCGCTGAGGTGGCCGGGATCCTGATGAACTTCAGCAACCGTTTCCTCGGTTAAATCCAACCTGTCATCCGCCCGGGTTTTCCCGGGCGGATTTTTTCTGCACCCTTTTGCCTGAGGTACATAGTATGGAACTGAGAGCGGCTCACAGCTATCTCAAAACTTCATTTTCAGGAGGTACTCATTATGGGGTGCTGCAATAACGGCTTTGGCGGCGGTGGCTGCCTGTGGATCATCGTACTCATCCTCATCCTGTGCTGCTGCTGCGGCAATGGGAGCAGCTATAACAACAACAGCTGCGGCGGAAACAGTGGCTGCGGCTGCTGCTGAGACACATAGCAATGCGCGCCGGCCGCCCTTTGGGGCGGCCGGTATCTTTTGTGGAGAAGAAGCGGCTGACACAGGCGGCGGGGATATGATATAATAAATCAAAAACGCCCACCGGAGATTCCGAGCCGGGCGGTGGAGGAGCGCCTATGAACTATTATATCAATCATAAGTCCCAGCCCAAGCCCGCCGCCCTGTCTCATACGGACGCACAATCGGTGCAGCGGGCCATGAACTTTCACCGCACCATCCCCGGCTATGAGCCAACCCCGCTGGTCTCTCTGCCAGCCCTGGCCCGGGAACTGGGAGTAGCCAAGCTGTGGGTGAAGGATGAGTCCAAGCGGTTTGGGCTCAATGCTTTTAAGACTCTGGGAGGCAGCTGGGCCATTGCCCGGTGGATGGGAGAAAAACTGGGACTGGAGGGGGACGAGCTCACGTTCCCCGCCCTCACCGAGCCCAAAGCCCGGGAAAAGCTGGGAGAGGTCACCTTCGTCACCGCCACCGACGGAAACCACGGCAGGGGCGTGGCCTGGGCGGCCCGGGAACTGGGCTGCCGGGCGGTGGTCTATCTCCCCAAGGGGAGCGCCCAGGAACGGCTGGACAATATTCTGGCCCTGGGGGCCCGGGCAGAGATCACCGACCTCAACTACGACGACGCGGTGCGCCTGGCCACCCGCAAGAGCGAAGAAAACAGCTGGGTGTTGATCCAGGATACCGCCTGGCCGGGGTATGAGCAGATCCCCGCCTGGATCATGGAGGGGTATACCACCCTGGCCGGGGAGATCTTTGATCAGCTGACTGAGGCGGGGGAGGAGCCTCCTACCCACCTGTTTTTGCAGGCCGGCGTGGGCAGCTCCACCCGGTGACCGGGGATATGAACAGCATGATGGCGGGGTTGTGCTGCGGAGAGCCCTGCACCCTGGCCTGGGACATCCTGGGAGCCTGTGCCGACGCCTTTTTGTCCTGCTCCGATGACTATGCCGCCCTGGGAATGCGGCTGCTGGGGCAACCCCGAGGGAGCGATCCGGTGATCGTTTCGGGGGAATCCGGCGCAGTGGGAGTGGGCGCCCTGGCGGGTATTCTCCATGAGGAGGAGCTTCACGACCTGTGCTGGACACTGGGACTGGGAGAGCGATCCCGGGTACTGTGCATCAGCACCGAGGGAGATACGGACCGGGCCAACTATCAGAAGATCCTGCAAGAGAGAAAATAATAGCATCGGCGCGCGGCCCCGTTAGGGGCGCGCGCCGATTTTTCATTTATTTATCCTGAGCCCGTTCCCGGAACATGAGGATGAAGGCGATGAGCAGGGGAAGAATGGCAATCAGAGCGGTCTGGCTGTACAGCCAACGACTGAGCAGACCGCTGGCCACCGCACCCACCACAAAGGTGAGGATGAGTCCGTAATACACACCCATCTTAGCCAGGGCGTCATGCTCCCGGTGAGACAGCCAGAAAAACAGGTGTTCCGTACCGCTTCTCAGGTTGCCGGTACACATGGTAGTGGCACAGCCGCAGCCGTTGAATTTCCGGAAGGAGTCTACCTGTACCGCGCTGGCAAAGGAGATCATAATGTTGGCCAGGGGATCCAGGGAGTGGGGAAGAAAAGCCACGGCTCCGATGACTACGCACTCCATCAGCAGCAGGTATTGCCGCCAGTGCAGCCATCCGCCCTCCTCGCCCAGTCGGCGGCGCAGCAGCTCTGTGACCAGCACGCCGGCGGTATAGGCCAGTACGGGCAGCAGATAGTGCAGGGCCTGGGACCAATTGCCCATGGAGAAATTGATGCCCAGCAGCACCAGGTTGCCCGTCTCCGCAGTGGCGAAGACCTGTCCCCGGTTCAAATAGCTGTATGCGTCCAGAAAACCTCCTGCCAGGGCCAGCAGAAGGCCGACCGGCAGAGTCTCTGAAGTTTGATAGCGCTTTTTCATGGGGTTACCTCATAAAATTCGGGGCGCCGCAGCTGCGGCGCCCCGAATAACCTATGTATGGGAAACGGGATTACTCCGCCTTGGGGCCAGCGGCGACCAGAGCCTTGCCGGCGTCGTTGGTGGTGTACTTGGCGAAGTTCTTTACGAAGCGGGCGGCCAGATCCTTGGCCTTAGTGTCCCACTCGGTGGGATCGGCGTAGGTGTTGCGGGGATCCAGAATGTTGGTGTCCACGCCGGGCAGCTCGGTGGGAACGGCCAGGTTGAAGTAGGGGATGGTCTTGGTCTCCGCCTTCAGGATGGAACCGTCCAGGATGGCGTCGATGATGCCGCGGGTGTCCTTGATGGAGATACGCTTGCCGGTGCCGTTCCAGCCAGTGTTGACCAGGTAGGCCTTGGCGCCGCTCTTCTGCATCTTCTTCACCAGCTCCTCACCGTACTTGGTGGGGTGCAGCTCCAGGAAGGCCTGGCCGAAGCAGGCGGAGAAGGTGGGGGTGGGCTCGGTGATGCCGCGCTCGGTGCCGGCCAGCTTGGAGGTGAAGCCGGACAGGAAGTAGTACTGAGTCTGCTCCGGAGTCAGGATGGACACGGGAGGCAGCACGCCGAAGGCGTCGGCAGACAGGAAGATCACGTTCTTGGCGTCGGGGCCGGCGGACACGGGACGCACGATCTTCTCGATGTGGTCGATGGGGTAGGAGACACGGGTGTTCTCGGTGACGGAGCTGTCAGCGAAGTCGCAGTGGCCGTTCTCGTCCACGGTGACGTTCTCCAGCAGAGCGTTGCGCTTGATGGCGTTGTAGATGTCGGGCTCAGCGTCCTTGTCCAGGTTGATGACCTTGGCGTAGCAGCCGCCCTCGAAGTTGAAGATGCCGTTGTCGTCCCAGCCGTGCTCGTCATCGCCGATGAGCAGACGCTTGGGATCGGTGGACAGGGTGGTCTTGCCGGTGCCGGACAGACCGAAGAACAGGGCGGTGTTCTCGCCGTTCATATCGGTGTTGGCGGAGCAGTGCATGGAGGCCATGCCCTTCAGGGGCAGGTAGTAGTTCATCATGGAGAACATGCCCTTCTTCATCTCGCCGCCGTACCAGGTGTTCAGGATGACCTGCTCCCGGGAGGTGAGGTTGAAGATGGCGGCGGTCTCGGAATTCAGGCCCAGCTCCTGATAGTTCTCCACCTTGGCCTTGGCGGCGTTGTAGGAGATGAAGTCAGGCTCGAAGTTCTCCAGCTCCTCAGCGGTGGGCTCGATGAACATATTCTTTACGAAGTGAGCCTGCCAAGCCACTTCCATGATGAAGCGGATGGCCATGCGGGAGTCGTGGTTGGCGCCGCAGAACACGTCCATCACGAACAGACGCTTGTTGGACAGCTCCTCCTGAGCCAGCTTCTTGCACTCGTCCCAAGCCTGCTGAGAGGCGGGCTTGTTGTCGTTCTTGAACTCGTCGGAGGTCCACCACACGGTGTCCTTGGAGGTGTCGTCCATAACAATGAACTTATCCTTGGGGGAGCGGCCGGTATAGATACCGGTCATAACATTGACGGCGCCCAGATCGGTGACCTGACCCTTATCATACCCTTCCAGACCGGGCTTGGTCTCCTCCTCAAACAGAGTCTCGTAGGAGGGGTTGTGGATGATCTCAGTGGTACCGGTGATCCCATATTTGCTCAGATCGATGGTTGCCATAGCGCATGACCTCTTTTCTATAATGATCTTCCCCTGGGCAGAAACGTCCTCTGCTCCGCGCGGAGAAGTCCCAAAACACAAATAATAATACACGGAGTTGGCAATAAAGTCAATTCCCCAAAGGATTGCAATTTAGTTATAGGTGATATTGCTGTTTTGCTATCCAAAGGTTGGATAATCAGCCAAAATCAGAGGGAGCGCGTCTCCTGCCGGCGCAGAGCCTTGGAAAGGGCGGCGAAGTCGGAAATAGACAGCCTCTCGCCCCGGATATTTTCAGGCAAGCTGCACTGAGCAATGGCGTTTGCAATTGCTTCCTTCTGATATGTGCCGCCTAAGGCAGAACTTAAACTGTTCAGTAAGGTTTTGCGCCGCTGGGCAAAGGCGGCCCGGACCACCTGGAAGAAATGCTTCGGGTCGTCCACCTCGGCGGGCGGGGTCTGGGGTACCATGCGCAGCACGGAGGAAGTCACCTTGGGTGCGGGGATAAAGCAGGAGGGGGGCACGTCAAAGAGAATCTCCGGCTTGGTGTGGTACTGGCAGTACACCGAGAAGGCGCCGTAGTCGCCGGTGCCGGGGGCGGCGCAGATCCGCCGGGCCACCTCCCGCTGGATCATCACCGTG